>JAPUJD010000150.1 GCA_027296385.1 Acidobacteriota bacterium
CGGCTCGTCCGAGGCGTCCATCAAGCCCAGGGCCACGAGCGAGACGGTACCCGAATTCAGCTCTCTCTGGAACTTCCTGACAACCGCTTTCTCGTCCACGATCACCACTCTCCGTCGAAGGAGCCAGGGAGGATCACCCCGTTCCTGAGCTGACTATACTATTAAATTAGTAATAGTCAAGGTCACCACTGCCCCCAACCTACCTCCGACCTCTCCTTCAGTCATCCCGACTCGTCGTCGACCAGGGCCCGGATCTCGTCGTCTTTGCCGGTCAGCTGCCAGCGAATCAGCGAGACGGGAATGACCCCCAGGGCGTCGAGGTCGGCGTAGAACCCGGAGAGGGTGAAGTCGTCTCCCAACTGGCGCGCCCGCTCGGTCAGCAGCCGCTCGATCAAGTACTTGCCGCTGATGTAGCTCGTCCCATAGCCGGGCTGGCGCAGGTAGAGCTGCTGCTCGAAGCCGAGCAGGTCGAGGTCTTCCCGCATCCAGCCACGCGGGGTCCACGCGACGTGGAAGTCCCGCGCCTCCTTCATGGTGAGCTCGTTGGCGTGCACGTAGAGTGACCCGAGGCCGCGCGCAGCGCGTTGGGCCAGCATGATCCAGACGATCTCCCGCGCCCGCGGATTGTCGTCGTAGAGGCCGGCGTGCATCATCATCTCCTCGACCCCGGTGGCCAGACCCTCCGACCGGCTGTCGAAGATGTTGTAGAGCAACGGACCCCGACGCATCGGGCTGGCGTGGGGCTCCAGCTCCATCAGCGCGAGGTCGAACCAGTGGTAGAAGTGCGTCCACAGCGTCATCGGCTCGTAGTGGATCGCCGTCTGGAAGAAGTTGCGCGATTCCACCGGCGCAAACCGGCCGATGTGCGCCCGTAGCGCCGGATCCATGTAGTCGCGCACCGGCAGGATGTCGGCCTCCTCGAGGAAGGTGAGGTACTTCGTCACCGCCTCGTTGGCTCGGCGGTCGTACTCTTGGGGACTCGAGATCGCTTCGAGCGGCGGCAAGTTCCGGTTGCGGTGCTCCTCCAGCGCAAGCGACGCGTGGGCGCGGTCGAGCTCGCGTTTGAGCAGGCCGACCTCCTCCTGCCAGGAGAGCGGCACGAGGTGGACGTGGCGCAGATACCAGGTGTAGTTCTCCTTGCCGATCCCGGAGGGGGCTCTCTTCGAAGGCGCTTGCGCTTCGAGCCAGTCGACCAGGGCGAGGGTCGCTTCCAGGGCCGCTTCGATCGCCCCTTTCAAGGTGTCGCCGGCGTCCAGGGTGCTCTGGGCCAGGTCCTCCAGCGTCGCCGCCTGTCCGCGGATGTTGCCAATGCCGGAGAGCCACAACTCGCGGGCGTTGCCGACGAGGTTCCCCCGGGCTTGCGTCAGCAGGGGCGGGATGGTGTTGAGCTCGTTCGTGAGCCTGTCTTGGGCTTCGGGGGCGAGCGGGAATGCATAGGTCCACAGCTCCACCAGGGCGTGGTGCGTGGGCCCCTCGTGCGCCGGCGTGTCGCTCTGAGCCGTCCACACCGATTGGTAGAAGGCCGGGTCGCGCGCCCACGGCCGCATCACCCGGAGGTTGAAGTCGAGCCCGTTCATCTCGGCCCGCACCAGATGGTGATCGACCTGCTGCTCGATCGGCCAGCCGCTCGGGTCGATGGCGGTGAGCCTGGCCCTGTAGGCCCGCAGCTCCCTGCCTTGCCTCGCCATCGCCTCGGCGGTGTAATCCGGCGCGCCGTCTCGCAGGCCCGGATGCTCGAACTGCCGCCAGTCCTCGAAGAGGGCAACGAGGTCTCCGTAGGTACTGCCAGCGTCACTAAGTCCCCCCTGCGCTGTCGTCGGAGCGGTCGCAACGACCAGCGCGACCAGGGTCACTGAGATGAGCGAAAGACATCGGACTCGGACTTCAGGTTCCATCACGTTTCTCCTTGGTTTTTCGAACGCCCGACTTGGAGCCTTCCCGCCTCCCGCGCCCTACACTCGCCCCGGTGGGTCCGCCTCGTTGAGCCGCCGGATCCCCCAGAAGAACAGCGCCGCCCCGATAGCTAGCGGCGTGGCTCCGAGCAGAATGCCAGTGGCGGCGAGCAGCTCGGCTTCGGTGCCCTCTGCGAGGCCGAGCAACCTGCCGGCGATGAACCCGAGAACGAGGACTCCGCCGAGGGTGGCCACGACCGCGCCGGCGCCGAGCAGGATCAGGCTGCTCGTCCGGCCGGGAGCAAGACTCATGGCGCCGCCCGCCGGCGCGACTCGCAGCCGACGAGTCAGCCGCACCGCCAGGATCCACTCGCCGACCACGATCAGCGGCGCCATCGCGGTCAGGGCGACCAACAGAGGGACCGGCGCAGAGATCGATTCCCGAGCCCTGCCGACGGCCAGCAGCGGGAAGTCGTAGAGGCCGTGGAGCAGGATCGGCAGCAGGAGCGCCCAGGTCAGGAACCGGCCGCGCTCGGCGGAGAACTTCGCCCGGCCGACGAAGTAACCCATGATCGCACCCAGGAAGGCGTGCGACGGCACCGCCGTCAGGGCGCGGGTGACGGCCACGTCGAGCCCACCGCCGGCGACGTAGAGCACGTTCTCGAGGGTGGCAAAGCCGAGTGAGGCCACCACGCCGTAGATCACGCCGTCGATCGGCTCGTCGAATGCCCGGTGGCGGGCGGCAAAGAACCAGACGACGAGGAACTTGAACAGCTCCTCCGGAATCGCGGCTTGAACGAAAGCCGACGCAAAGCCGTAGGCCAGCGGCGAGGAGATCTGGTCGAGCAGCGCGTCGAAGGGTCGAGCCACCAGCACCACGGGCAGTACCGTGGCGACTCCCAGGATGAAGACCGTCCACAAGACCCGGGGGGGCTCCGGGTAGACATCGCGCGAATGGAAGTACCACACGAGGAGCAGGGACGGCACGAGGGCCGAGAAGACGATGAAGGCGTGTGGCACCCGGTCTCCTGACCTCGGCGCGCTCAGGTGATGCGGGTGAGCCGCTCGTCCTGAGGCCCTTCGACGCTCTGGACGGCAATCCCGTGGGTCGCGAGGTAGCCGAGGCCGTTCTCGCCGGCATAGCCGCCGCCGACCACGACGACTTTGGAGATTCCCGCGTGATGGATGAGCTTGGCGCACAGCAGGCAAGGCTCGCCAGTCACCAGGATCCAGGCGCCCTTGGTTGGCACGCCCGACGCGGCGCAGTTGCAGATCACGTTCATCTCTGCGTGGTGACAGCCGACTTCCATCCGCGTGCCGGACTGGATCTCCAGCTCGTCGCGCTGGCAGACGTCGCCACCACACAGCTCGCCGCCGCCTCGCGGGCCACCGTTGTAACCGTCCATCAGCGTGACGTTGCGCTCCGGGTCGAGCAGCAGGGCTCCGAACTTGCGGCGCGGACAGTTCGAGGCCTTGGCCAGGGCCAGGCACTGCTCGATGCGGATGCGGATGTGCTTTTCCTTCATCGCCCGCACAGGATACTCAATCCGGCGAGATAATCCTCGCCGACGTTCCCGCGACCGCCAGTGCTGCAGCGACCGAACTACCGAAGCGCCACCGCTCCCAGATCGCGGATGGCAAAAACGTCGCGCCCGGTGTCCTGGTGCGACTCGACCCGGGCAACTTCGATGCGCAGGCCGCAAGAAGCGGCGGCTCTGCCGACGAGCCGCCGGATTCGAACCGCCGTGCCCTCGCGGAAGCCATCGAGGATCAGGTAAGACAGACCGGGCGTGGCGGTCTCGCAACGCAGGGAGAAGGCAGGCGGGCCGGTCCTGAGCTCCCTGGCAGGCCGACGATCGAGATTGTCGAGCAGGGCGTGGAATCTGTTTCTGTCGGGAGCCATCTCGGTTGCTTAGACACTCGAGCAGGTACGATCCTTCGCCTGAGGCGGTCGCGAGGGACCTCAGGGCAACGCGCCGTCCGGCCCGTCGAGCATCTCCTCGAGCTCCTGCACCTGCTCCTGGTCGAGTCCGAGGCGCTGGGCGAGCCGGGCGAGGTAGTTGGCTTCCGCCGGAGTGTCGACGTCGATCGCCATCAGAGACGCGAGGTAGACCCGGCGCGCCAAATCCGGCGACGTGGCGTGGCTCGCCAACGTGGCGAGATCCATCGGATTCTCGAGCTCGGCGAGCAGAAATTCCCGCTCATCGGTGCCCGCCCCGGCCTCGTCGATCGCATCGAGAATCCGCCGACGCTCCTCGTCATCGAGGCGGTAGTCGGCGTTGGCGGCGGCGATCATCGCATGCACGAGCAGCAGCGCTTCGTCCCGATCCTCGGTCGAGCCCGGTGGTGGAGGCGGTGTCACCGGCCCAGCGTCAGTGGCCTGCATCGCAGCGAGGGAAGGCACCGGCAGGGGTGGCAGGGGCGGTCGATTCGCCGCCGGTCGGATATCCGCCTTCTCCTTCTGTGTGAAGTGCTCGAATGCCGCGATTGCCACGCCGAGAGCGCCCAGGCCGAGGGCGGCCTTGCGCAGGCCCAGGAACGAGGATCTCCGGCGACGGCGACGGCCTCGCCGCCCACCGCCGATCGCGCTTCGTACCAACGAGCCCAACATTCGCTCGGCGTCGATCACCGAGACACTCCTCTTGCAAGATTCGTCATCGCTCGCCGGCGACCTCGGTCAAGCAGTACAGGTAGCGGTGCCCGCGGAGGAAGAGCTCATCGCCGGCGAGAGCCGGCGAGGCCGAGAAATCGTCGTCGAGGCTGTTCTGCGCCATGATGTCGAGCTCCGGTCCATGCCGCAAGACGAGGGTGTTGCCGTTGCGCCCGAGGATATAGACCCGGCCGGCGGCGGCCACCGGTGAGGCGTAGACCCCGTCTACGCCCGGCAGCCGCTCGGGCCCGAAGCGGGTCTCTCCGGTGGCGGCGTCGAGGCTGGTGAGGATGCCCGTGTTGACCTTGAGGAAGTAGATCTGCTCACCGTAGAGCAGCAGCGACGGCACGTAGGGCGTGTCGCGATCATGGGACCAGATCACCGCCGGAGTACCGGTCAGATCGCCGCGGGCATCAGCGAGCCTGATCGCCTGGAGAGCGCTGCCACGGAAACCGCTGGCGGCGTAGACCAGTCCGTTGCCGTAGACCGGCGAGGGAATGACGTTCACCGTCTGACCGCCGGCCTCCCAGAGAAGCTCGCCGGTGCCGACAGCGTACCCCCGCACGCGCCCGGTGGCGCTGACGATCACCTGCTCCCGGCCGGCGCTCTCGACGACGATCGGGGTTGCCCAGGAAGTGATCTCGTCGCGCTCACGTCGCCACACCTCGTCGCCGGTCGCCTTGTCGAGGGCAACGATGAAGGAGTCGCCCTCGTGGTCCCAGTTGACGAGCACCAGATCGCCGGTCAGGGCCGGCGAGCTACCCTCACCGAAACCACGCCGGGTCTGCATGTCGCCCAGGTCCTTCGACCACAGGAGCTCGCCGTCGAGGCTGTAGGCGTAGAGCCCTCGCGAGCCGAAATGGGCGATCAGAACCTCGCCGTCGGTCACCGCCGAAGCCGAGGCCCAGGTACCGTCGGTATGGGTGCCTTCGTGCGGCGTCTCCTCGCGAGCGACGCGCTGCCATACGGTCTCGCCGGTACCCCGATCGAGCGCGATGACGGTGAAGCGGATCGGTCCCGCCGGTGCCACACTGTAGCGGCGCTCAGCCGGGGGGGCGCTGGTCTCGCCCTCAGTCGCCGCCTCCACCGGTACCGCCGCCAATAGAAAGACTCGATCTTCCCAAACGATCGGTGAGGCGTGACCGCGTCCCGGGATCGGCACTTTCCAGCGCACGTTCTCGCTCTCGCTCCACCGCAGCGGCGGATCGGCGTCAGGGGAGGCGCCGGTGGCGAGCGGCCCACGCCACTGTGGCCAGGAGCTCGTCGTCGGATTCGCCGGGCCGTCGGCCGTGGCGAGCGGCACAACCAGGGCGAGACAGGCGAGCAACAGCAGCGTGTGCTTCAATCGAGCGCTCCTTTCCAACCGGCCGGCAATCCTACACCCTGATCATGGCTGTACGGTGGCGACCGCCTATACACTCGCGCCGGCGCGGCGCGCAAACAGCGCGCCCGGCAACGCGGGAGGCTCAGAGATGGCGAGTGCACAGGGGTCGGGTGGGGCTTGGTTGGTCTTCGTTGCCCTGACGGTGGTGACGTGGGGGGTCTACGGGATCTTCCTCCATACCGGGCAGACGGCGATGGCCGATGCCGCCAACGGGCGTTACAAGGCGTTCTTGTTCGTCGGACTCGCCTATTTCGCGACTGCCGTTCTGGCGCCGCTGCTACTGCTGCTCGCCCGTGGCGCCGACTGGTCGATGCCGGGCCGGGGCATTGTGTGGTCGCTGGTGGCGGGGCTCGTCGGCGCGGCCGGCGCCTTTGGAGTGCTGCTCGCGTTCGGCGCCGGCGGCAGCCCCAGCGTCGTGATGTCGCTCGTCTTCGCCGGCGCACCGGTGGTCAACGCCGTCATCGCCCTGACCTGGCACCCGCCGGCGGGCGGCATCGCGAGCATCCGCTGGCCCTTCTTCGCCGGCATCCTGCTGGCCGCGCTGGGCGGCTACCTGGTGACCGTCTACAAACCGGCGCCTGGCGGTGCCGTCTCTGCGGCCACACCACCTGCACCGACCGTACACTCGGCCGAGGAGCGCTGATTCCCAGGAAGGAACCGCGGGCGGCCCATGACGCCGCAGCGCGACGCCGCAGGCCTTTTGGCATCGGCTGCTAGAATGGGTCACGTGAGTCGGCTCGCAGGTCCAACTCCGCCCCAAAACCGCAGACACCGTCAAACGCTATAAGGAGAAACACGTGTTTGCACTCTTCGCACGGTTGTCTCTCTGTCTCTTCGCCGGGCTCATGGTGGCTGGAAGCCTCCAGGCAAGTGATTGGGGCCACTGGCGAGGCCCGGGGCGCAACGGCGTATCGCCCGAGACCGGCCTCATCGACGGCTGGTCGACGGCGGGCGAGAACCTGCTCTGGCGAGTCGACTTCACCGGCCGCTCGACGCCGGTGGTGCTCGGCGATCGGGTCTGCGCCAACGGCCGGACTGGTGAGGGCGAGCTGCGCCAGGAGATGGTGGCCTGCTTCGACGCCGAGACCGGCGAGCAGCTCTGGGAGCGCCGCTTCAACGTCTACCATACCTCGGTGCCCTGGACCCGGGTCGGCTGGGCTCATGTCACTGCGGACGCCGGCACCGGCTATCTCTACGCCCAGGGCGTGGCCGGAGTGTTTCTTTGCCTCGACAGCGCAACCGGCGAGGTGATCTGGTCCCGCCGCTTGATCGAAGAGTTCGGATTCATGGAGGGCTACGGCGGCCGCACCCAGACCCCCTTCGTCGACGGCGACAAGATCATCGTCACCTTCTC
>JAPUJD010000151.1 GCA_027296385.1 Acidobacteriota bacterium
CCCGGGGCTTGCTGAACACCCCTCGCGGGTCGCGCGCCCCACGTGGTTTCTACCGCAAGCCCCTAACGAACCCGAGTGCCGTCGGGCACTTGGGAGTCGGGATGGAGCAGGACCGGCTTGCCCTCGTCGGAGGCCGCGAGCACCATGCCCTGGGACTCGATGCCCATGAGTGTGGCGGGCTGGAGGTTGGCGACGACGACCACTTGACGGCCGACCAGGTCGGCCACCTCATACTGCTTGGCGATCCCGGCGACGACGGTTCGCTGCTCATCGCCGAGATCGACCGTCAGCTGCAGCAGTTTCTCGGACTTGGGCACTGGTTCGGCCTCCACCACCGTGGCGACCTTGAGCTCTACTTCGAAGAACTTGTCGATCGAGATCATCGGATCCTTTTCCTCCTCCACGTCCGTCTCGCTGGCGGCGATGGACTCCAGGTATTTCTCCTTGTCGATGCGGGGAAACAGCGCCGCGGACTCCGGCAGCTCGCGGTCCACACCCAAGCCTCCCCAGGCCAGGTCGTCCCAACTCTCCGGCCGCTCGGCGCCGACGGCGGCCAACACCGCGGCCCCCACTCCGGGCATCACCGGCAGGAGCGCGCTCGCCACCAACCGCATGGCCTCGAGACCGTTCCAGAGTATGCGCGAGAGGGAGTCGCGCTTCTCTTCCTGTTGGATCAGCTTCCAGGGCTCGCGCTCGACCAGGTACTGATTGGTCTCGCCGACGAGGCCGCTCAGAGCCCGCAGGGCGCGCTCGAACTGGCAGGCGTCCATCGCCTGCAGGTACTTCTCCACCGCCTCCGCCGCCTGGCGCATCAGCGGATTGTCGTCACAGTCCCCCGGAGGTGTGCGTCCGCCGAAAGCGCGTCGCGAAAGCGTCACCAGGCGGCTGACGGTGTTGCCGAGGCCGTTGGCCAGATCGCTGTTGTAACGCTCGATGAAGGCCTCGTCGGAGAACGTGCCATCCTGCCCGAAGACCATGTCGCGGAGCAAAAAGTATCGTACGGGGTCAGCGCCGAACTGCTCGATCAAGCCGTCGAGCCGCACGACGTTCCCGCGTGACTTGGAAACCTTCTGCTCGTCCTTGAGCCACCAACCGTGCACCCAGAGCGTGGTGGGCAGCGGCAGCCCGGCGGAGAGCAGGAAAGCGGGCCAGTAGACGGTGTGGAAGCGCAGGATGTCCTTGCCGATGACCTGGATGACGTCCGCCTCGTCGTTGGCCCAGAAGCGATGCCAGAGCTCGTCGCCGGGAGGCTCATGGCCGAACCCGAGCGCGCTGATGTAGTTGGTCAGGGCGTCGAGCCAGACGTAGATCGTCTGCCCCTCGTGGTCGGGGAAAGGGATTCCCCACTCCAGTCCAGCTCGGCTTACGCTGAGGTCCCGAAGGCCTCCCTCGACGAAACGCTTGACCTCGTTGAACCGGCTTTCCGGCTTGACGAAGCCCGGATGGCTCTCGTACCAGTCGAGCAATGGCTGCTGGTATTTCGACAGCCTGAAGAAGACATTCTCTTCCGACCGCCACTCCAGCTCGCTAGCGTGAATCGGGCATTCCCTGGTCTCGCCGAGCTCCTTCTCGGTGTAGAAGAGCTCGCACGAGGTGCAATACCACCCCTCGTGGAGCCCAACGTACAGGTCGTCGGCGGCGGCGATGCGCCGCACGATAGCCTCGACTCCGACACGATGTCGGGGCTCGGTGGTCCGGATGAAATCGTCGGGCGAGATAGCGAGCCGCTCCCACAGGGACCTGAACTCGGCCACGACTTGATCCGCCAGCTCGATAGGCGCCAGGCCGCGCTCAGCCGCTGCTCGCTCGATCTTCTGACCGTGCTCGTCGGTGCCGGTCAGAAAGTGGACTGGGCGGCCCTCCAACCGGTGGAATCGGGCCAGCACGTCACATATCACGGTGGTGTACGAATGGCCGATGTGCGGCTTGGCGTTGACGTAGTAAATCGGTGTGGTGACGTAATACGGTCGCATGGCCAGGAGCCACGGGGGCCGCCCGCGGGAGGCGTACGCTACCACGCTCCTCGCTTGCGCAACGAGACCCACCGGCCGGCGCCACCGATGATCAGATGGTCGATCAGCCGGACACCGACAATGTCTCCGGCCTCGGCCACGCGGCGGGTAAAGGACAGGTCTTCCGCACTCGGCGTGGGATCGCCGCTGGGATGGGTGTGGAAGAGGATAAAGCCCGCCGCGTCCTGCAGGAGGCCCCGTTTCAAGATCGAGCGCGGCTCGGCCGCGGCGCGGTTGAGCGTGCCGCGGAAGAGCTCCGCCTCCGCCATCAGACGCTGGCGAGTATCCAGGTAGAGCACGCCCATCACCTCCTGATCGCGACGCGAATAGCGCAGCGCCAGATAGTCGGCCACGGCGTCCGGCCGGTCGAGCGGCTGACGGTCTGGCAACCGCGCCCGCGCGAGCCGACGGCCGACCTCGACCGCCGCCAGCAACGACGCCGCCTTGGCGGGCCCTAGCCCGCTGCGCAGCAGGCTCTGCGGCACGACGCCGAGAAGCCCGACCAGGCCACCGCATTGGGCCAGCAGGTCGCGGCCCAGATCGACGGCCGAGTGCCCCCGCCGACCAGTGCGAATGAGAATCGCCACGAGTTCGTTGTCCGAGAGGACCTCGCTACCATGCTCCATCAGCCGCTCCCGTGGGCGCTCACCGGGTTCGAGCTCACGAATCGTAACTGCCTGTCGCGCCGGGTGTAGAGTCATCTCCGACCACCTCCACAAGAAAGGACGCAAAGTTGGAATCCGATCTCGCATCCCCACTGTTGGACTTGCCATGCACCGTCGCGCCGGCACTGCAACAACCCGTGGTCGAGACACCGGATTGCACCCGAGACGGCGTCTGAGCGCCAGTGCCCTCCTCGTTCTGGCAGTCGTCGCCAGCTTTGCCCGACCTCTCGACGCCACACGCCTAGCTCAAACGCTGGGTCGCAACGAAGTCCTTATCCATGCGGCGCCGTATCGGCCGCCGCTCGGCGCCACGGTCAAAGAAGCGGGCCTTGCCGAGCGCCTGGAGCGGCTCGGCTACCAACGCGTTCATCAGCGCCCCGAACGAGCTGGTGAGTACTTCTGGGGCCATGACACCTTCTGGCTGTACCGCCGGTCTCACCGCGGCCACATGGCCCAGCTCGTGGGCTGGAGACTGGCGCGGCCGCACGGCCGGCTCGTCGCTTATCTGGGTGACGGGGACACGCCGGCGTCCACGGCCAGGCGAGACGCCGTTGAGCTCGAACCCGAGCTCCTGGGCACGAGTTTTGACCAGAACCGAGCCCGCCACTCCGCCGTCGCCTTCGCCGAGCTGCCGGAGCACGTCTGGCGTGCGCTGTTGGCGATCGAGGATGTACGCTTCTTCGACCATCGTGGGATCGACGGCCGCGCCATCGCTCGAGCCCTCTTGGCCAACGTCAAGTCCGGTGGGGTCGTCCAAGGCGGCAGCACCATCACCCAGCAGCTGATCAAGCTGCGCGATCTCAGCCCCAAGCGCTCCCTCGGCCGCAAGGCGTCCGAGGCCGTTCGAGCCCTCGCCCTCGAGGCCGACCACTCGAAGCAAGAGATCCTCGAGGCCTACTTCAATCTGGTCTACTACGGACACGTCGACGGCCTCAGTCTCTACGGCATCGACGCCGCTGCTCGCGCCTACTATTCAGTCCCGCCTCGGCAGCTCGATCTGCGCCAAGCGGCGGCTCTTGCGGCTCTGGTACAAGCTCCGAACCGTCTGTCCCCGCTCCGCAACGCCGAGGCGCTGGCCCAGCGCTACGAGCGAGTCCTCGATCGGCTGGAGGACCTCGAGTGGGCGTCGCCTGCCGCCCTAGGCCGCGCGCGGACGGCCGGCCCGCCCCCGGTACGGCTCAATTCTCCGCGACCCGAAGCCGCGCCTCACTTCCGCCGCTGGCTTGGCGAGATCCTGGGCACCGCGGGAGAGCGTCCCTCCGGCGCCAGGGTCGAGACGACCCTCGACGGCTACTTGCAGGCGTTGGCAGCGCAGGCGGTCAGCGAGGGTCTCGCGCGCAGACCGGAGATCGGTGCGACCGCGTTCGGCAAGACGGGCACCTCCTCCGAGA
>JAPUJD010000152.1 GCA_027296385.1 Acidobacteriota bacterium
ACCCAACCTCACTGAGCTCTACCACCAGACCATCACGCAAGAACTCACCGGCGTCGCAGGCTTCAACTTCCAGAACTGGGTCCAGGCCTCCAACTGGGCCTCACAGCAAGACGCCTACCAAGAGGACGCGGTCGCCTGGGCGGACGCCGCGATCGCGGCCAACATTTCCTTTCAGACGATCTCGAGCAAGGCCCAGATACTCCAGCGGGTGGAACGTGGCGAGGAGGCCATGGAGACCCTCGACCAGGCAATCGAGCATCCGACGGCAACCGTGGTCCTGGTGCACATGGCGGCCCATGGACTGCAACAACAGGGGCAGATGGACGACGCCAACGTCGTCTTCCGCAAGAACTATGAGAAGAACCCGGGTGAGTGGCCCGTCGACTTCGGGTTGGCCAGGGTCTACTCTCAAGCTGCTGATTTCGAAAAGGCCTTGGAGCACGCCCGTATCGCGCTGGAACGAGCCCCAGCCGGCCCCCAAAAACAGAATCTGGAGACCCAGATCGATCGACTCGAGAAGGGCGAGAACATCAATCCCTGACGCTGCTTGCGGGGTTTGCTGGCGGCAATACCGCCCAGCTCTCAACGCAGGCCGCGGTAGAGGGCGAGCTCGGCCCCGACCAGTGTCAGGCGCAGTGCCAGCCGGCCGGCCACGAAGAGCTGCCCGAGCAGGAAAACCAGGCCGATACCGAGCGCCGTCGCTTCGCCGACTCCCGGCGCCAGGACGGTGCGTAGGGCCACGAGACCGATCACGCAGAGCCCGACCAGGACGGCCAGGGTCAGTACCGAGACCGGGTGACCCAAGACGAAGCGCAGGCCGCGGCCCAGGGCGCGCAGCGTGCCCGGTTCCTCCTCGAGAATCGCCGCGATCCGCGCGTAGTCGAAGACCATCATCACCACTGCCGTGAGCAGCAGGATCGGCACAGCGGCCAGCAGGTAGTAGCGCAGAACCGTGGCCTCGACGGTCACGTCCTGGACGCCTCGCTCGAGCGTCACGTAGACCCACTTGGCGCCGCGGTAGACGCCCCAGTAGAGCACGGCCGACAACGTCGTGAGCTTGAGCAAGCGCCCGAAGTAGCGCCCGCAGGCGCCGAGGAACTGAGACAGGACGAAGCGGCCACCACCCCGGGCGAAGCGGTCGATCACCCCGCCGAGCATCAGCAGCGACACGAGCGCATAGCCGACTCCCGCTGCCACTAAGCCCCGGTGCTGAGAGAACAGACGGCCGCCGAAGAGGAGATCGAGGTTGTACAAGAAGTCGACTCGCCCCGCGGTCGCCGGCTCCAGCATTTTGCCCAGGCTCTCCGCGCGACCCGAGAACTCGCCCAGCCAGACCCTGTCCAGCCGCTGGCGCAGATCGAGGTGGACCCGGCTGGCGCCGATGTCGTCGGCGATCTCCTGCTGCATGGCCAGGCCCAGGGGCACCGACGCCGCCAGCAGGACGCACCAGAGCAGCAACAGGAGTTTGGGCGCCGCCAGGGCCGCCAGGAGTCCACTCGAAAACGCTCTGAGAACCATCATCGCCGCTCCCTCAAACAAAGAACCCAAAGGTAGAAAAGAAATCCTGCAGCCAGACGGTCCAGCGCGCCGCCCACTTCCAGGCAGGCAGCTGCGCCTTGGACTTCACCTCTCGCGAGTTGTTGCTCGGATGGATATCGAGCGCCAGGATGCCGTCGGGATCGATGACGGCGTACTCGAGACGGGAGGGATACTCTTCGACGAAGAGCTTCCAGCGCCGCTTACCTCGCCACTTGTGCCGTACCTCGTGGCCGTCCTCGAAGGCGAGGAGCACCTCGACCGGGAAGCTCGCCCCGCCCAACCGCCTGACGACGACCTCGCTGCGAAACATCTCCTCCTCCCCGTCGGCCGGCTCGGCGGAACCGTCCAGAAGCACGATCTCGTCGCCCTGCTTCACCCAGCCCTCGTTGGCCACGGCAAAAGTCGCAACTGACTGGACCGAGTAGTCGAAGACCTCGGAGCCCATGACGGAACGCAGAAAGTGCCCCAGGTCCTCCTCGGTCACCTCGTTGGCGACGGCGAAAAAGTCATCCGCCGTCGGGTGACCGAACTGCCAGCGCTCGAAAAAGGTCGAGAGGATGCTCTGCAGGGATTCCCAGCCCAGCCAGTTCTCCAGCGTCCGTAGCCAGAGCGCCGTCTTGCTGTAGCTCAGGCTACCGCCGCTCTTGGGATGATAGAGGAACGTCGGCGTGGCCTGAAGGTCGGAGCTCGCGTCCGGCCGATAACGGGTCACCCTGTTCAAATGCGACTGGCCGCCGTACCCGTAGCCCTCCAGCAGGAGGGCGAAGAAGCCCGAGCCCTCGATTCCTGGCGGACGGAAGAACCTCTGGGTGTAGAGACTCTCGCCAAAGGCAGCTTGCTGGGTGCGGGCCGTCGAAAAGGTGTTCAACCCCTCATCGAGCCAGGCGAACTCGAACTCGTTGTTGCCGACGATCCCGTACCAGAACTGGTGCCCGGCCTCGTGGATCGTCACCCTCTCCGGCCGGCCTCCCCCCTCCGGGCTGAAGAGACGGGTACCGGCGGTGAAGAGCGTCGGGTACTCCATGCCCCCGGCGCCGGAGCCATAAGCCGGGTCGACGACGGTGACATGCCCGTAGGGGTAGGCGCCGTACCAGACCCCATAGTGCTCGAGAGCGGCCTTGGTCGCCGCCACATGGCGCTCTGCCTGGCCCTGATGCTCGGGCTGGAGCAAGAGCCTGATATCCACCGGCGGCAGCTCGTCATGCTCGAATCGGTCTTCGACCACCAGGTAGTCCGGGCTCGTCGTCCAGGTGAAGGCGTGCACATCCGACTGGGCGTAACGGTGGGTAGAGGTCCCGTCCCCGTTGTCTCGCAGCTCGACCTCGCGCCCCGTCGCCCCGAGCACCCAACCCGCCGGCACCGTCATCGACACGTCGTAGACCCCGTAGTCGGAGTAGTACTCGGTCCCGGCGTGGTACTGGTGGCAGTTCCAGCCGTCCGCCTCGAAGACCCCCAGCTTGGGGAACCAGTGGGCGATGAAGTAGTAGTCGCCCCGGAAGCCGGTGCGGGCAAAGGTGCGCGGGACCTTGGCGTGCCACTCCATGGTCACGCGGATCGACTCACCCGCCTCGACCGGCGTCGGCAGCAGGACGACCATCACGGTGCGGTCGTCGATGTTGCGGTCATCAGGGAAGGCAAAGTACATCGTCCGCGTTAGATCTGTGCCGTCGTCCGCCAAGCTCACCGAGTCGACTTCGATGTAGCTCCAATCCCCTTCTTCGATCCGGTCCTTCCGGTCGCTCCGACCCCGAAAGCGATCTTCGCGCATCCAGGTGCTCTGACGGTTGCGCCAGGCGTTCCAGTAGAGATGGAACCAGAGTCGATTCGTCGAGCTCTGCTGCAGATTAGTCCAGGTCAGGGTCTGGCTGCCGGAGAGCATTCGCGTCTCCGGATCGAGACGCACGTCGATGGTGTAGTTCGCGTTGCGCGGGGAAAGCGCCTCGGGCTCCGGGGCGGCTTCCTGCGCCACTAGAGCACCCGTCAAGAACGGCGACAGCACTACGCCCGCCCAGCTGAATGCCGAAGTCCTGTGCTCCATCCCATGCATCCCCTCTCTAGCCCTCCTGGCCAGAATCGCCCCGGTGGCCCGGCCCACGAACGAAGCGTCCGGGCGTCGCTCCGGTCGGCTCGCCTTCGGCCAGCACCTGCTCGCCGTTGACGAAGACATGAACCACTCCCTCGGAGTACTGATGCGGCTGCTCGAAGGTCGCGCGGTCGATGATGCTCTCGGCGTCGAAAACCGTGACGTCGGCGAAATGGTCGACCGCGAGCCGACCGCGGCGCTCGATGCCGAGCCGTTCGGCCGGCCAGGACGTCAGTCGCCGGATCGCCTCGCTCAGCGACACCAGGCCCTCTTCGCGAACGTAGCGCCCGAGAAAGCGGGCGAAGGTGCCGTAGGCCCGGGGGTGGGTACTCGACTCGAGAAAAACTCCCTCGGCCGACGGCGCGCCGGCATCCGAACCGAAACTCACCCACGGCAGGCCGACCTTGCGCCGCACGTTGTCCTCCGACATCGAGAAGTAGATCGTGCCCACCCGGCTGTCGTCCTCGACGACCAGATCCATGACGGTGTCTTCGGGCGACGTGCCCCTGAGCGCGGCGACCTCGGCCAGCGTCTTGCCGGTGAAGTGCTCCAGGGCGGGATTGCGAAAGTCGATGAAGAGCATCTTCTCAGGCGGCAGGAGCTCGAGCTCCGCGCGCACCTGCTGGCGAATCTCGGGGTCGCGCAAGCGCTCCACCCACGCCTCGTGACCGCCCTCCTGCACCCAGGTCGGCATGACGGCATCGAGGCCGGTGGCGCTGGCGGGATAGGTGTAGATGTTGGCCGCCACCGACAGGCCTTCGGCTCGCGCCCGTTCTATCTTGTCGATCGCCAGTTCCAGCAGATCCCAGTTCTCGGGTCGCGACGCCTTGAAGTGGTACACCTCGGCCCTGGCACCTGTCCGGCGAGCGATCTCGAGCAACTCGTCCAGCGCCTCGAGCAGACCCTCCCCTTCGCCGCGGATGTGGGAGATGTAGAGACCGCCGTATCGAGCGGCCTCCTCGACCAGGGCCACCAGCTCGTCGGTTTCGGCGAAGCTGGCCGGGGCGTAGATCAGGGACGAGCCCACGCCCAGGGCACCCTCCTCCATCGCCTGCCGGACGAGCGCTCGCATGCGCTCGAGCTCCTCCGCGGTCGGCGCTCGGTCCTCGTAGCCCAGCTCGTGAATCCTCACCGTCGTCGCACCGACGAAGGAGGCGACGTTCGGCGCGACGCCACGCCGTTCGAGATGGGTCAGATACTCGCCGAGAGTCGTCCACTCGATGTCGAACTTGATATCGGACTGTCGCTCGACGGTTTCGCGTTTCATCGCCTCGTTGAGCGGGCCCATCGACCACCCTTCGCCGAAGACCTCGAGTGTCACTCCCTGGCGCACGTCGCTCTGCGCCCGGGGATCCTCGAGCAGGCTGACCGTCGCCCAGCTCAGCATGTTGATGAATCCGGGCGCGATCACCAGTCCCCGAACATCGAGCTCACGCTCGCCGCGGGTGGTGCCAAGATCGCCGAGACCCACGATCCAATCCCCGTCGATCGCCAGATCCCCGACGAAGGGCTCCCCTCCACTGCCGTCGACGATGATGCCGCCGCGCAGTACGAGGTCGACTGGCTCGGCCGGGGCGCACGCCAGCGCCGCCACCAGCGGCACCAGCCACCAGCGAGAAATCACCGTCTCACCTCTCGCGACCCACTGCACCCTCCCGAACAAACCAGCTAAGCCTTGGATCTCGACACTTAGGACGTCGGTATATCACGAATCCCGAGGTACCCGGAGGGAGCCTGTGGGCGTCAGGTCTTGGGTTGCACGCCAGGCTCTCGTTCGTAGCGCACTTCGCCACCGACGATGGTGAAGTCGACCTCGGCCGACGGCACCTCCTCGAGCGGCACGGTGAGGATGTCCCGCGAGAGGACCACGAGATCGGCCAGCTTGCCGACGGTGATCGAGCCTTTGATATCCTCTTCGAACGCGGCGTAGGCGTTGTTGAGAGTATAGGATCGCAGAGCCTCGACGCGGGTCATGCTCTGCTCCGGGTAGAACGTGCTGCCGTCGCCGAGCTGACGCGTGATCGAAGCGTAGAAGCTGTTGATCGGGTCGATACGCTCGACCGGAACGTCGGTCCCATTGCTGATGACGACGCCGTTGTCGATCAGCGTCCGCCACATGTACGCCCCGGTGCGGGCGCGCTCGTCCCCGAGGCGCTGCGGCACCCAGGAGCCGTCCGAGGTGCAGTGGATGCCCTGCATGGAGGCGATGACCCCGAGCGGCGCGAAGCGCAAGATGTCGTCCGGGTGCAGGTGCTGCGCGTGCTCGATGCGCCAACGCAGGTCGGTCGGGCCGCCGTGCTCGGCGAACACCTCTTCGTAGATGTCGAGCACCACGCGGTTGGCTCGATCGCCGATGGCGTGGGTGTTGAGCTGAAACCCGAGCTCGATGGCGAGCTCGGCCGTGCGCCGGATCTCCTCCTCGGACTCGAGCACCAGGCCGACGCTCGACGGCAGATCAGCGTAGGGCTCGAGGAGCCACGCTCCGTGGGAGCCAAGAGCGCCGTCGATCTGGCGCTTGATCGACCGTACCGTGAGGAAGTCGTTACCCTCAGCCTGCGCCCGGTAGGCCGGCAGCCGCTCCTCCATCTCCTCGTTGGAGGCGAACCGGACCATGGCATAGAGCCTCACCGGCAGAGCACCTTCGGCTTCGAGCCGCTCGAAGAAGTCGAGTCTGTCGAAGCTGACGCCGGCGTCGTGGAAGCTCGTCACGCCGTGACTCAGCGCCTCCAAGCCGGCGAGCTCCACCATCTGTCTCGCCTCGGCCTCGATGACCTCAGGCGACCGGGCGTCACGGGCTGCGGCGACAACCTCTCCGACCAGCCGCTGGGCGGTCTCGCGTAGCAGCCCGGTGGGCTCGCCCTCGGCGTCGCGAACGAGCTCACCACCGACGGGTGGCTCGGAGTGGCGGTCGATGCCGGCCAACGCCATGGCCTTGGCGTTGGCGAACGACGCGTGCCCGCTGGCGTGCCCGAGAATCACCGGGTTGTCCGGGCTGACGGCGCTCAAGCTGTCGTGTACCGGGTTGCCCTCGACCGCCGGTACCGGCGCCCTGTTCCACTTTTCCTGGTGCCATCCGCGACCGCGGATCCACTCGCCCGGTTCCGCTTCGGCCACGGCCTCGGCCACCAAGGCGACGATCGCCTCCCAGCTCTCGGCCGCGCTGAGGTCGAGAATCAGCTCCGCGTCGCCGAGGCCCATGAAATGACCGTGACCCTCGATGAAGCCCGGAGTCAGCAGCCGCCCCTCGAGCTCCACGACTCGCGTCCGCGGCCCGATCCAGGAAGCGATCTCGGCATCCGAGCCCACCGCCACGATGGAGGCACCACGTACGGCCACCGCTTGGGCTTCCGGGAGCTCATCGTCCACCGTCACCACGCGACCACCGCGTAGCACCAGATCCGCCATTTCGGCCGGCGGCCGGGTCGCCTCCTCGCCGGCCGGCGCACAGCCCATCCAGCCGGCGACCGCCAGCAGGAAAAACGAGATCAACTTCGGGGATGGGGTCATTCGCTGTCCTTTCGGTCCCGGCCCCTGGGGGCTGGCTGAAGAACCCTGGTGTCCCGTGCGGCAGGTCTGTTGGGCAGCTCGCCGGTGCTCAGCGCCCCCGCGGCCGGCACGCCGCTCGTCGAACCGGACCCGCCCCTCAGGTCTTCGATTTCCTGGAGCTCGTAGAGGCGCCCCTGGTTGACACCCGGACTGAGCTTCGCGGTTTCGTTCCAGGCGGCCTCGCCCGTCAGGTTCTCCGCCCAGAACGGAAACGTCCGGCACTGACGCGGCCGAGCCGGGTAGACGCTGCACCCGTTGTCCCAGAAGACACACGCCCCGTCAGGCCCGTCGACGAGGGACAGCCGGCGGCCGACCCGACGCAGATAGCGGCGACCGAACTCGTCGACTTCCAAAGAGAGCCTTGCGGCGAGTACCTCCACCTCGCCCGGGTCGGTCCACACGTAGCCGGGGCCCCGACAGCAGGCACCGCAACGAGTGCAGGCGAAACGCAGACCTTCCCGGTACCACGGCTCGGAGGAGGTGCCAGCCATCGACATCGGCCGAGACTACCCGAGCGAGCGACGCGGCGGAACCTTTCGTCCGAAGTTACGTTATGAAAGCGACGGGACGACTACAGTCCAACCTTCGAACGACAAGGAGAGAGCACTTCGATGACCACACTGACTGCAAGACACAGGATCCTCATGTTCACGCTCTTGGCACTGGTCGTGAGCCTGGGCGTCGCCGGCTGGGCGATCGCGGGCGAGGCCGACGGCGAGCGGGTCCACAAGATCAGAATCGATCGTCGCGCGCACTGCGAAGGCGAGGACTGTGAAGAAGGCGATCGGCACGTCATCTTCATCGACGAAGACGGCGAGACCCAGGTCCTTGGGGGCGGTGACTTCAAGTGGATCGACGACGACGGCGAGGGCCTGCGGATCGATCTCGGACGCCTCGGCGGCGGCCACTTCATGAAGATGATGCACGGTGCCCACAAGGGTGGCTTCCTGGGTGTCCGCCTCACCGACCTCACGCCGGAGCTGCGGGCGCACTTCGGAGTCCCCGAAGGAGTCGGCGTCATGGTGTCCAGTATCGTCGACGACACTCCGGCCCAGCGCGCCGGCCTCCAGGTCGGCGACATCATCACCCTCGTCGACGGTGATGAGATCGCGTCCGGCACAGCTCTGGCTCACGCCATCGGCGGCCGCGCGGATGGCGAGAGCGTGACGCTCGAGGTCTGGCGCGACGGTAAAGTCCAACAGATCACCGCCGCGATCGAGGAGCGCGAGCGCTCGAGAATGGCTTTCATGCCGCGGATTCACTTGCGCCACGGCGGTGACGGCGAGCATGCGATCCGGCGCCGCATCGAGATCCGTTGCGACGACGACACCGACGACTGCGCGGCGAAGATCGGCCACCTCGGCTTCGACTTCGACTTCGACTTCGACTTCGACTGCGAATCCGACGAGTGCGAGGTGCGCGTCTTGTGCGAAGACGACGGCTGCACCTGCACAGTCAACGGCGAGGATGC
>JAPUJD010000153.1 GCA_027296385.1 Acidobacteriota bacterium
CCCGAAGAGCAGAACGAGCTGCTCGAGTTTGGGATCGATCAATCGTTCGTCGGCTCCAGGGTCACGCTCAGCAAGAGCACCGAGCGCTTGTCGACGACCGTCGGCGTCCACTTCAACGACTTCGGCGGCGATCACACGCTCGACGTCGGAGGCAGCCGAATCTACGAGAACACGGGCCTCAAGGAGACGGCGAACGCGTTCGGCAAAGTGGAGCTCCCGCTCGGACGCTGGCTTTTCTTCGGCGATCTCCAGCTCCGCTGGGCTGCCTTCTCCTACCGAGGAGACGTCGATCTGGAGCCGGTCGACTGGCGTTTCATCGATCCCAAGATCGGCGTTCGACGCGCGCTCTCACACCGGATGAGCGTCTACGCCTCGCTCGGTAGGGCGCAACGCGAACCAGCGCGGTTGGATATGCTCCAGGGCGAAGACAACGCCACGGTAGCCATCGACCTGGAAGCTGTTCGACCGGAGAAGGTGCTCGATCTCGAAGTGGGGATCAACCTCGAGACGCCGCGGCTGACGCTCGAGGCTAACGTCTACGCGATGGAGTTTACCGACGAGATCGCCCTGACCGGCGAGCTCTCCGAGGTCGGTCTGCCGCTGCGCCGGAACGTGGACGACTCGTATCGGCGAGGGCTCGAGGTCGACCTGAAGTGGCTCGCGAGCTCGAGTTGGTCGCTCCTGCTCAGTGGCAACCTGAGCCACAATCGAATCAGCGAGTGGACCCAGTACTACGACGTTTTCGACGAGCAGGGAGCGTGGATCGGAAGCGAGCCGATTACCTACAAAGACGTGCCGCCCCTGCTGTCGCCGGAAACGATTCTCAACCTGGGGGTCGAATGGACGCGGCGCGAGAGTCGTTTCGCGCTGATGGGGCGCTACGTCGCCGACGCCCACCTCGACAACACCGGCCTGGGCGAATTCCGGCTACCTTCCTACACCAACTTCGACCTGCGCGCCTCGGTGGATCTGGGTCGCTGGTGGTCGGCGGGGAGCCCGAGGATCACTGTCTTCGTCAACAATCTTCTCGACAGCGACCAACAGTTCCCGAGCGGCTACAGCTACCAGTTCATCAACCGGGACGGCGCCGGCCGGGACAGCCTCGACGGCATCCCCTTCTACTACCCTCTCGCGACCCGGAACGTCGTCCTGGCGCTGGCGCTCGATCTCTGATGCCCCCCCTGGAGCTGGTCGCCGTCGTCCTCACCCTGGCGGCCGTCTACCTGACGACGCGGCAGAACATCTGGTGCTGGCCGCTGGGCATGGTCAGCGTCACCCTCTACGCCCTGGTCTTCTACCAGGCAAAGCTCTATGCCGACATGGGGCTCCAGGGCCTCTACTTCGCCCTGGCAATCTACGGCTGGTGGGCGTGGCTCCACGCCGGCGTGGATCACGGCGAGCTCGAGGTCTCTCTGGCGTCGGGCAGGGCGAGAGTGGCGCTGGCCGCGATCGGGGTGCTGGGGGGAATCACCCTCGGCCAGCTGCTCGGGCGCTTCACCGATGCTTCGCTGCCCTTGATGGACTCGACGCTCACCTCGTTCAGCATCATCGCCCAGTGGATGCAGACCAGAAAGCAGCTCGAGGCCTGGCTGCTTTGGCTGGCGGTGGACGTCTTCTACGTCGGCATGTTCCTCTACAAGGGGCTCTACCTGACCGCGGGGCTCTATGCGATCTTCCTCTATCTCGCCCTTCTGGGCTTCGTCGAGTGGCGCCGATCGATGGGCCGGGCCGTCGTTCGGCCTGAGGTCTCATGATCCGGGTGGTCGTCACCGGCTCCGAGTGCACGGGCAAGACGACCCTCGCCCAGGCGCTTGCCGAGCACTACGGCACCTTCTGTGTCCCCGAGTACGCGAGACAGTTCGTCCTCGAGAAGGGGGCTCCTCCCGTCTATCGAGATGTCGAGGCGATCGCTCGCGGCCAGATCGCGCTCGAGGATTCCCTGGTGTCCCAAGCCGCCGAAGCCTCGCCTCTCCTCATCCAGGACACCGACCTGCTCAGCACGGTGGTCTACAGCCGGCACTACTACGGTGACTGCCCCGGGTGGGTCGAAGAGGCGCAACGCAACCGCGGCGCCGAGCTGTATCTGCTGGCCGATATCGATGTGCCTTGGGCGCCGGATGGCGACCAGCGGGATCGTGGCGGCCAGCGCGAGGCGATGCAGACGCTCTTTCGCCAGGCCTTGATCGAGCGCGGTCTGCATTTCGTCGAGATCCAGGGCTCGCGCGCCGACCGCTCGAGGCTCGCGGTCGAGGCGATCGACGAGCTACGGCGTGGGCCGTGACGGCGGGAGAGGAATTCGACGACACGAATCCGGAGGACAGCGGTCTAGACTTGGCTTAGCATGTCGTCGTGGGAATGACACGCCAGCGCATGTTGGACCTCGCCGCGGCTCGTGACAGCCGCTACGACGGTCGTTTCCTGACCGGCGTGCTGTCGACCGGCATCTTCTGCCTGCCTTCGTGTCCGGCGCGCAAGCCGAGGCCGGAGAACGTGCGGTTCTTCTTCTCGCCCGAGGCGGCGGGTAGCGCCGGACTGCGGGCCTGCCAGCGTTGCCGGCCCGATCTCTTCTACCAGCAGCGGGACCCAGAGCTCGAGGCGCTGGAGGCCTTGGTGGCGGCGGTGAGGCGAGCGCCGGAAGCCTTTGTCGACGTGGACGCGGTGGCGGCGGCGGCCGGCTTCGGCCGGTCGAAGTTGCACCGGTTGATGCGGCGGCATTATCACGCCAGCCCCGCGGCGCTTCTGCAGGCGGCGCGGATCGTTCGCGCCCGCGAGCTACTACGGACCTCGAGCTGGCGCATTCTCGATGTCGGGCTCGAGGTCGGCTACGAGAGCGAGTCGGCCTTCCACGACAACTTCCTGCGGACCAATGGCCTCTCGCCGGGCGCCTACCGTCGCATGACTCAGGGGCGAGAGTTCGTGCTGCAGCTGCCGAGCGACTTCAACGCGGCCGCGACCTGGCGCTACTTGAGTCGCGATTCCGAGAGCGCTACGGAGTGCGTCGATGCCAAGCGCGGTCGGGCCTGGCGCGTGCTCCGGCACGGACGACGACGCGTAGTCGTCGAGCTCGAACAGCGCGACGGCGACTTGGCGGTCCGAGCTGTCGCTGCCGGGCCGGTGTCGCCCGAGACGATGAGCGTGCTCCACGACCAGCTCTGGCGCTGGTTGGGACTCGGCATCGAGGCCCGCGCCTTCGAGCGCCGCATGGCGCGGCAGAAGGGTTGGGCGCACCTCGTGCGCGGTCAGCGAGGTTTGCGAATCCCGCAAACCCCCACGGTTTTCGAGGGCCTGGTGTGGGCGATCGTGGGGCAGCAAGTCAACCTGGCCTTCGCCTACCGCTTGCGTCGCCAGCTAGCCGAGCTTTGCCAGCAGCCCCTTGGTGACGGCTTGCGGGCGCATCCGACGGCCGCCGAGGTGGCGCGGCTCGACTACAGCGACCTGACGCGGCGCCAGTTCTCGCGCCGCAAGGCGGAGTACCTGATCGACGCCGCACGGCTGGTGGCCGATCGGCAATGGACGCCGGAAGAGCTTCCAGGCAGGGCCGCGTCGCGTGCCGGGGCGGAGTTGGCGGCGATACGCGGGGTGGGCGAATGGACCCAGCAGTACGTCTTGATGCGCTCTTGCGGCTTTGCCGACTGCGTGCCGGTTGGAGACGCCGGTCTGGTGAAGGCGCTCGAGCGCTTCCATGGCCTGGCCGAACGGCCGAACCCTGCCGCCACCAGAGATCTGATGCAACCGTTGACGCCGTACCGCAGTCTGGCGACGGCCCACCTCTGGGCGTCGCTCGATCAATCCCGAGGAGGAGCAACATGACGATCTTCGCGTCCCGAATCCCCACTCCGGTCGATGACATGGTGGCCGCCGTCGACGGCGACGGTGCGCTGGTTCTGCTGGAATTCGCCGATGGCCGACGCCCGGAAGACCTGGTCAGTGGTCTCGGCGACGTGATCTGGAGCGACGCTCCGCTGGCCGAGATCCACCGCCAGCTCGACGAGTACTTCGCCGGCCAGCGACGGGAGTTCGACGTGGCGATACGTCCCGCCGGCAGCGACTTCCAGCACCGGGTCTGGCAGGTAGTACAGGGCATTCCCTACGGCGAGACGAAGAGCTACGGCGAGGTGGCGGCGCAGCTCGATCGCGCCGGCGCGTCGCGGGCGGTGGGGCGGGCCAACGCCACCAACCCGGTTTGCCTGCTGACGCCGTGTCACCGAGTGATCGGCAAGGACGGCTCGTTGACCGGCTTCGGCGGCGGCATCGAGACCAAGCGCTGGCTTCTGGAGCACGAATCTGCTCAGAGACGCCTGGTGTAGTCCACCGATTCCGGCGAAACCAGGGGCGGCCTTGGCCGCGAGCCTCGTTTGATGGCATAGAATCCTCGGCGATGTCTCACCGTGAGACCCACGTTACCACCTGCGTCCTGGATTGTCCGGACGGCTGCGCTCTCGAGGTCGAGGTCATCGACGATCGAGTGGCGTCGATCGGCCCGGCGGTAGAGGCGGGAACCTCGTTCATCTGCGGCAAGGTGGCGAACTTCCACCAGCGGCTCTACCACGAGGAACGCGTCCTGCATCCCCTGCGGCGGACGGGCCCCAAGGGCAGCGGGCACTTCGAGGTCATCTCCTGGCAGCAGGCTCTGGAGGAGATCGCCGAGCGTCTGCTCGCGGTGCGGCAAGAGTTTGGCGGCGAGGCGATCCTGCCGTACCACTACGGCGGCTCCAACGGCCTGCTGACCGACGATTTGCTAGACGACCTCTTCTTCGCCCGTCTCGGCGCCTCGCGCCTGGCGAAGACGATCTGCGCGGTGCCAGCGACCGAGGTGGCGGTCGGGATGTACGGGAAGATGCCTGGCGTCGCTTTCGAGGACTACGCGCGGGCCCAGTGCATCGTCGTCTGGGGGGCCAATCCCCGGGGCTCGAACATCCACCTGGTGCCATTCCTGCGCGAAGCCAGGGGCCGTGGAGCGTTCGTCGCCAGCATCGACCCGCGCGAGAACTTCGGGCCTGGGGAAGTGGATCTCCATCTCCCCGTTCTACCGGGCCAGGATCTGCCGGTGGCGCTTGGCATGATCAACCGCTGGCGCACTCAGGGCGTCCTCGACGAGGCGTTCCTGCGCGAGCATGCCCGCGGCCTGGATCCTCTGTTGGAGCGCGCGGCCGAGTGGACGCTGGAGCGGGCCGCCGCCGTAGCCGGCGTTCCATGGCGCGATATCGCACACATCGCGGATCGGTTGGCCGAGTCGTCACCGGCCGTCGTGCGCTGTGGCTGGGGGCTCGAGCGCAACAAGAACGGCGCTCAGGCGATTGCCGCGGTACTCGCCATCCCCGCGCTGCTGGGCAAGTTCGGCGTGCGTGGAGGCGGCTACACCCTGAGCAACAACGGCGGCACGCGGTTCGATCGCGACGCCGTGACCGGCCCGCTCGAGTGGTCCACGCGGCGGCTCAACATGACCCAGCTGGGGCGCCAGATCGACCCGGACGCGGAGGAGCCGCTCGACCCGCCGGTCAAGATGCTCTTCGTCTACAACTCCAATCCACTGGTGTCGACGCCGGATCAAAACGCCATCGAGCGCGGGTTGGCACGCGACGATCTCTTCACAGTCGTACACGAACAGGTCATGACCGACACCGCACGCTGGGCGGACCTCGTGTTGCCGGCGACGACCTTTCTCGAGGGCACCGATCTGCGGGTGAGCTACGGCGACTATGTCGCCGGAGGCATCCGCCCGGTGATCGAGCCGGTGGGCGAGGCGAGGACCAACATGCAGCTCTTCGGCGCTCTCGCTCGGCAGCTCGGCATGATCGACACCGCCTTCTCCTGGAGCGATGAGGAGCTGCTGCGACGCGCCGTCGGCGCGCTGCGGCTGGCGGGTGCCCCAGCGGAGTCCACCCTTGCCGCGGGCAGCCGCCAGGACTACGATTTCGCTGGCGCCACTCCGGTGCAGCTAGAGACCGTGCGGCCACTGACCGCCGACGGCAAGATCCAGCTCACACCGACCCAGCTCGGGCCGGCGCCCTACGCTTGGCTGGAGCCGGCTGCCGACTTCCCGTTGGCTCTGGTGACCCCGGGCAGCGACCGATTGATCAACAGCACCCTCGGCGAGAGCAACGTCGACACACTGACGGTGACGCTGCACCCAGACGACGCGGCGCGGCGGGGCCTCGCCAGCGGCTCGCCGGTCAGGGTCTACAACCGGCAGGGCGAGGTCCACTGCCAGGCGCGAGTCAGCGACAAAGTGCGCCCGGGTGTGGTGGCCATGCCGAAGGGCGCCTGGCGGCGCTCGTCGCTCAACGGCGCGACGTCGACGGCCCTGTGCCCGGACACCACCCAGGTGGTGGGCGGCGCCGCCTGCTTCAACGACGCACGGGTCGAGGTCGAGGAGCTCACCGCGTGATCCCCAATGGCCGCGGGCCGCTACTCCCAGCGCAACCCAGGATCGCCGCGATCCTCGATTCCCAGGTGGTCGAGGACGCGGAGCGCGTAATGGTCGAGAAAACGCTGGAAGTCCTCGCCGCCGATGTAGAACGCGGGGATCGGCGGCAGCACGACGGCACCGGCGTAGGTGAGGGTGCGCGCGTTCTCCAAGTGGATCGCCGTCAGCGGCGTCTCGCGGAAGCCAATGATCAGGGGCCAGCGTTCCTTCAAGGCGACGGCGCCGGCGCGATGGATCAGGCTGCGGCCGCTGCCGGTGGCCAGCGCGCCTAGTGTCGCGGCGCTGCAGGGCAGAATGACCGTGCCGGTGAGGCTGTAGGAGCCCGACGCGATGCCGGCGTCGAGCGCGCTGTCGCGGTGCACCCTGATCTTCTCGTGGGCGCTGTCGCTGATGCCGGCCGCGGCGACGAGGTCGTCCGCGCTGGTGCGATCACGGCCGAGCTCATGGGTCAGTACCTGGCTGGCGCCGGCGGAGACTACGAGGTGGATGCGCTCGATCTCGGGTTGGCGGGCCAGGGCGCCGAGCAGATGCTGCGGCAACCGCATGCCGGAAGCGCCAGAGACGAGGAGAGCCACTCGGTGCATGGCGGCATCATACGAGAACGGCGATGGGTCCTTGGGTTACCTGGGATCTTTTGGCGACGTTGGCAGATCAACCATCAAGCCAACACAGCTGCTTACTGCCGCGCAAGCCCCTAGTCGGAGCTCATCGTCTGCCGGTACTGGTAGACGATGACGTACCCGAGGGCGAGCAGTCCGAGCAGGCTGGCGATCCAGGCCGGGCTGATCGGCAACAACGGCAGGCTCGAGCCCATGTTGTTCAGCACGACCGCCACGACCGACACCAGGACGCCCATCAGAGCCTCACCGGTGATCAGGCCGGAGCCGACCAGGAGGCCGGTGTTCTCTCTCGCCTGCCTCACCTCGGTGAGGGCCGAAGCGGAGCGCTTGGCCACGAAGTGAGCGATCAGGCCACCGATGAAGATCGGTACCGAGAGCCCGAGCGGTAGATAGACGCCGACGGCGACCGCCAAGACCGGGAAGCGGAAGCTCGAGCCCCGGCTCTCCTGGACCTTGTCGAGGACGATCAGTGCCACAGCGAGACCGAAGCCGATGAAGATGAAGCGCCAGTTGATGCCGGCGCCGAAAATGCCGCTGGCCAGGCTCTCCATCAGCGCGGCCTGCGGCGCGGCCAGGGGCGCGAC
>JAPUJD010000154.1 GCA_027296385.1 Acidobacteriota bacterium
GCGGGCCGGCCCGCCCCTCGTTGGTGGGTTGGTCCGCCCTGCCGGGGCCGCCCGGCACCCGGCGGCGGGGCTCACTACGGGCCTGCTCGCCCTGGGTGTGGCGGTTGGCCTGGGTGTCCACCCACCCGCCGACTCCTCCACCCCACCCCCATACCGTGATGATGGGAGCGGCGACCACCTGCACGGCCGGCGGCTGGCGACGCAGGGCGCCCAACTCTTCCGCCAGCTCGGCGATCACCATCATCTCCAAGACCTCGAGGAGGCGCCCACGCTCGGCCGCCAGGGCCCGACTCTCGCGCGCCACCGCCTCGGCCGCTCGACTCTCCTCGCGAGCCTGCGCCCGGCTGGCCGCCAAGTTGCTCTCCGCGTACGGGATCCAGCGTCCTCGCTGCCGGTCGAGCACGAAATCCAGGCCGCGCATGAGATCGGCCAGCGCCGGCAGGCCGGGCTCGAGCTCGGCGGCCCGGCTCAGGGCGCGTCGGTAGCCGTCGCCGAGCCCTGAGGCCTTGGCGTCGAGCGCGAGATCGAGCCACTGCTGGGCGCCGCTGGAGCGGTCGGCCTCGAGGACCTCAACTCGCTGGAGGTAGCGCTCCAGGCTCGACTCGGATTTCTCCACTCGCCGGACCAGAGATGCCGGCAAGCCGATCTCACCGTAGGAGAAGCGGATCTGGACCGTGTCGCCGTTGCGCCGGGCGATCACGTTGTCAAAGCGATTGCCGTTCGTCAGCAGGACCGTGTCGGCGGGCGCCAGGGAGGCGACCGTGAGCAAGGCAAGCACGTACGACACAGAGCGACGCATACGCACGTCGTATCATAACGGGGTTTCTCCCACGGGAATTCCGTGCCCGCCTCTTCGGGTACTGATCTACAGGAGTCCATACAGAGCATGCTGAGAACCGCCGAATGAAGGGAGTGGTCGCCTTCGCGACGCTTTTCCTCGGTCTGACGGTCGGGCCACATCGGGTCGAGCTGCTCGTCGGCCGCGACGTCGCCGCGGTCGAGATCCGGCTCGACGGGCGCACGATCGCTCGCCTCGAGGGTGCCCCCTGGGAGGGCGACTGCGATCTCGGGGTAGAGCTCGAGCCCCGCAGTCTCGAAGCGATCGCTTATGCTGCCGACGGCACCGAGCTGGGCCGCACCTCACAGTGGCTCAACATCCCCCGGCCGCCGGCCCAGGCGGAAATTCTCTTCGACACCGATCCAGCCACTGGGCGAGTAGTGGCGCGGCTGCGCTCGACCAGCATCACGAGCGAGTCGCCGGAACAGGTGACAGTCTTCTTCGACGGCGTCGAGCTGCCCGCCGACGATCCGCAGCGGATCGCCCTGCCGGCGCACGACCCCCAGCAGCTCCACTACCTGAGGGTCGACCTAGAGTTCGCCAAGGGACTGGTCTCGACGGTCGAGCGCACCTTCGGCGGCAGCTTCGTCGACGAGGTGGCGGCGGAGCTAACCGCGGTGCCGCTGCAGCTCGCCCCCGACGCCAACGAGCTCTCGCCGGGCGCCATCGGCTGGCTCCATGCCCGCGGCGAGCAGCTGGCCGTCGTCGACGTGGTCACGGGTCCGGCCGACATCATCCTGATTCGCGACCAGAGCGCGCAACCCGATATCGACCTCATGGTGAAGCGGCGCTTCGGCGACTACCGAGTCGTGGCAAGCCTCAAACGGGGCTATTCGCTCCAATTCCTCCGCCCGGTCGCTGAGATCTCGCAACGGGCCGACACGCACCTGCGGCTTTTCAGGCCTTCGCCGTTGCTGACGCCGCACGACGGCGGCGTCTTCTGGCTGTTGACGGCGATTCGCGCACCCAAGGTGCCGCCGCGGATGCAGCGCCTGTCGGACGCTGTCGCCGTCGCCGCGCTCGCCGCCTCTTCTGCCGGCCATCGGCGAGCCGTGGTGCTCCTGCTCGGTCCCGACCCGGCCGACTTCAGTCAGTTCACGCCCGACGGAGTGCGGCACTATCTAGAGACGATGCGGGTGCCGCTGGTCGTCTGGAGCACTACGGGTGCAAGGGATACGCCCTGGGGAGTAGCCGCAGACGCCTCGTCGATGCACAAGCTCGAGCGTCAGACCAGACGGCTGGTCAAGAGCCTCGAGCGCCAGCGCATCGCCTGGGTGCGGGGCGTCTACCTGCCACCAGAGATCACGCTGGCGACCGGCAGCCCAGCCGTCCGCTTCACCGGCTCGTGAGAAAGGCGGCCGGATGGGCGCTGCTGGTGGCAGCCATGTCGGCGGCCCTCGGTCAGGCTCAGGACCAGCCCCTGGGGCGCAGCGCCGCTTTCAGCAATCTCGACGCTGGCCCGTCGGTGACGGTGGGGGCCGGAACCTCGCTGCGCAGTCGCCCCGACCCTACCGCCGAGGTGCTGGCGATCGTCGATGAAGAGGTCGATCTGGCGGTCCTCGAGCGCCGCGGTGTCTGGGTGCGGACCCACTACCGCGACTGGGCGGGATGGCTGGCACCCGGCGGCGAGCCGGCGAGCCGGGGCGGCGGACTCGCAGGCCTGGAGACCGGGGCCCTGCAGTTCGACACCTCGATCGCAGAGCGTGCCGCCAAGGTCGCCAGCGCCCGCGCCCTGATGGCGAACGAGAACAGCGGCGTCAGCCGGCTCGGCCCCTGGCCGGTGCACACCGACGTGCATGATCGGGGGCTGCTCGAGCGACTCGACAAGGTCGCCTCGGGCCTGCTCGAGTCTTACGCCGATCGCTTCGGCCTGGCGCCGGCGCTCGGCGAACCGGGAGTCATCGTTCTCTTTGCGAGCGAAGACGACTACCGGCGATTCACTGACGAAAATACCAACCTCGGCGGGCTCCACGGCGATGGCCACGCCGACAGCGGCATGGCGGCACTCTTCGTCAGTGACGAGAGCACAGATCAGACCGCCTCGGTGCTGATCCACGAGCTCATCCACCTGATCAACGGCGAGCTCTTCGCCCGGGTACCCAGCACCTGGCTCGAGGAAGGGCTGGCCAACGATCTCGGACTGGCCCGGATCGACAAGCACGGCAATGTCGAGGCCGGGACCCTGGGCGGCAACACCCGAGTGCTAAGCACCACGTCCCGGAGCAGGGTCGTCAACCGGATCCAGACTGGCGGCAGGGTCGTTTGGCTCAAGCTGATCCGCGACTGGAGCCAGAAGCGCTCGCGGCTGCGCCCCTTGGCCGAGCTCCTTGATCTGGACTGGCGGCAATTCGTCGACCCGGCCGAGCGGAGCTCGAACTACGCCCAGAGCACCTTCCTGATTCGCATGCTGCTCGACGACGGCGACGAAGACACGGCCGCGGCCTTCCGTGACTTCCTGCGTTCGGCCGCCGACGGCGCCCCTTCGAACGCCGCGACGCTCGCCGCTGCCCTGGGGACCACTCCGGCTGATCTCGAGCGGCGCTGGGAGCGCTGGCTGACCCAAAACGCGGTGCTCGCGCGTCAAAGCTGGCCGTAGAGGCGCAGGGTATTGGCCGCCAGCGCCTCTCGCGCCTCGCCCCGGCTGATCTCCTTGACCTCGGCGATCGCCACCAGAGCGTCCACTAACCGGGCCGGTTCGTTGCGCTCACCGGGCACCGTCCCGAGCACCGGGCTGTCGGTCTCGAGCAACAGGCAGGAAAGCGGCAGCCGGCGAACGAGTTTCTGTTTTTGCTCTGACCGCACGATCGAAGGCGGCACCGAGAAGAAGAAGCCGGCCTCGACTCCTGGCAGGGCATTGGCCGCGCGACCGTCGAAGGCGTGCATCTGAACTCGGCGAGCACCGCTGGCGACGAGCGCTTCGATGGTGGCCCGACCGGCCGAGCGCGAGTGCACGTTGAGCGGTAGATCGAGCTCCTGCGCAAGCGCCGCGAAACGTCGCAGGATCTCGCGTTGGATCTCGCGTTCCGGCTCCTCCTGGACCTTCCAGTAGTCGAGGCCGACCTCTCCGATGGCAACGAGCTCGCCTTGATGACGCCGGATCCAAGCGATGAGCCCGTCTGCCTGCTCCAGATCGAGGTGGGTCGGGAACAGACCCGCCGCCGGGCGCACCGTCGCGGGGAAGCGCCGGGCCAGCACCAGGTTGGCACGCGCATCGGCCAAATCCTCCCCCACCGCAACGATGGCGCGCACTCCCGCCGCCACGGCTCTGTCGACGACCGCCGCCAGATCGGAAGCGAACTCCCCGGCGCACAGATGAGCGTGGGTATCGAACATCGGCGAGATACGCTGGATGTCGGGACACTAGCGCAAACTGGCGGTGAACTCGCCGTCGGCGGCCACCCGCAGGCGCAGCACCTGCGTCGCGCCCCCCTCGAGGTCGCTCTCGAGCCTCAGAACCTGGGTCTCGCGGCCGGGCAGGCTCAGATACACCCGCAAGGAGAGCTCTCCCGCCGGCACCTCCAGGCGCCTGCTCAGCGAGCCGGTGGCTGCCTTGGGCGGTAGCAGCCGGCGGCGCTCGACGAAGCGGAAGGCCTCCCTGAAGATCTGCTTATTGCCCCGGTACATCGTCAGCACGCCGCGGGAGACCTGGCTGAAGAAATCGACGTCGACCGTCGAGACGGTGGAAACCGGCGCGATCTCGAGCGGCACGACCTGGGGCGCGATCTCGATCGGCGGCGGCGGGGTGACCGGTTCGACTGGCGCCGGGTCCTCGCGGCGCACCGGCTGCTGAGCGAGCCATAGCCGGCTGGCAAGGTCGACGACCAGCTCGTGCTCGGGATCGATCTCTCGAGCTGCGGCCAGTGCGCTCCGAGCCGGGCCAAGGCGCCCGCGAGCAAGAGCCGCGCGGCCCATCTCTACTGCCTCGGCGAGCTCGATCTCGCGTCGGCCGAGGCGATCACGCTCGATCCGGTCCTCGGCCAGCTGTCGCCACAGCCGGGCGCGCCGCGAGTCGGGACCGAGCATCTCGGCCGAACGCAGGAGCTCGCGCGCAGCGATAGCATCGCCCGCCGCTAGCCGCGCGACGCCCTCGGCGAGAACCGGAGCGTAGGCCGCCAGCGACCGTTTTTCGGCGGTGCCGGCGCCGCTGTCGGGCTCTTCGCCGCCTCGCGAGGCCCACCAGATCCCGCCGATCGCCGCCAGCGCGACCGCCACCAAGGCGGCGACGAACCCACGGCCGGCCAGCGCGCTCGCGACCGCCGCGCGCGGCGCCACCGGGGTGGTCAAGGGTGCCGCCGCCACGGGCTGCGGAGCGGTCACTCCGAGCGGTTGGGTCTGGTGCAGGGCAGCGATCCGGCCTAGGACCGCTCGCAGGTCGATGGCCATGGCCGCCGCTTTCTGGTAACGCTTGTCCGGATTCTTTTCCAGGCTCTTCATGAGGATGCCGCGGAGCTCAGGTGAGACGTCCGGTACAAAGCGCTCCGGCGGCGCCGGTGCATCGCGAGCGATGCTGCGGGTCAGGTCAGCTACGCTCGAGCCCTTGAACGGCATGTGACGGGTGAGCAGCTGGTAGAGCACGACCCCGAGGGAGAAGAGATCCGCCCGGTGGTCGACTTCGCGGCCCTCGATCCTCTCCGGCGCCATGTAGCTCGGCGTTCCCAGGAACCTCAGGTCATCGCTCAGGGCGGAGTCGATCAAGTGCGCGATCCCGAAATCGGTGATCTTGGCCCGGCCGTTGGGGGTGACGATGACGTTGGCCGGCTTGATGTCGCGATGGATGACGCCCTGCCCATGGGCGTAGTCGAGCGCGTCCGCGATCTGGGCCACGATGTCGAGGGCGAAGTCCAGCGCCAGCGGCTCGGGCCGGCGCAGAATGTCGCTCAGGTTGGTCCCTTCGACGTACTCCATGGCGATACACAGGGCGCCGTCGTCGGTCTCCTCGATCGCGTCGTAGACCGTGACGATGTTGGGATGGGACAGGATGCCAGCACTCTGAGCCTCGCGTTGGAATCGCGAACGCAAGCGCTCGGCCGACTTCTCGGCCCCGGGGAGATCGAGTCGTAGAACCTTGAGAGCGATCCGCCGACCGATGACCGGATCGCTGGCCAGATAGACCACGCCCATCGCTCCACGACCGAGCTGACGCTCGATCTGATAGCGCCCGAGCAGGGTCGTCTTTGCGTGGGTCTCCATTTTTTCGGCACATCATCGTAACAATCAGCAGCCCCTGCCGCCAGCAACGTGCTGCACAGGGGCCTGTGCTAATGTCCCGTGCGGCAAGTCGTCGCCCGGATCGCCAAGGGCTCAGCGTCATGACCCCCCGAACCACACTTGTCCTGCCGCTGCTCGTCGCTGTCGGCGCCTGCTCCGCACCGCCGGCGGCACAACGCGGCCCGAGCGTCATCCTGGTCTCGATCGATACGCTGCGGCCGGATCATCTGGGCTGCTACGGCTACGACGCGCCAACCAGCCCCCAGATCGACGCCTTTTGCGACGAATCGGTGGTCTTCGAGCACGCCAACGCCCAGGCGCCGTCCACCCTGCCCTCGCACGCCTCGATCCTGACCTCGCTTCTGCCTCATCATCACGGCGCTTCGTGGGAGAACAAGCGCGGGCTGCCGGATGAGATCACCACCCTCGCCGAAGTGCTGGCCGGCCGCGGTTACCGCACTGCGGCCTTCACCGGCGGCGGCCAGATGGACCCCGTCTTCGGGCTCGCCCAGGGCTTCGAAAAATACCGGGTCGTCGCGACCGACGACTTCGGGGTCACGGTGAGGCGCGGGCTCGAATGGCTGGACAGCCTCGGCGACGAGTCTTTCTTCCTCTTCCTCCATTCCTACCAGGTGCATCACCCCTATGACCCCGAGCCAGAGGTCCTCGACCTCTTCGAGACCGACTACGACGGGCCGCTGAGCGACACGATCAGCGTCGAGGCCATCCGGCGAATCAACCAAGCAGACAAGAAGCTACCCGCAGCCGACGTCCAGCACATCGTCAACACCTACGACGCCGAGATCCGCGAGGTCGACAGCGCCTTCGGCCGTCTCCTGGACTCCCTGCGCGAGCGCGACCTATACGACCCCATCATGCTCGTCTTCACCTCTGACCATGGCGAGGAGCTCGGCGAGCACGGTTTCGTCGGTTGGCATTCGCACACGCTCTTCGAGGAGCTCCTGCGCGTGCCCCTGATGATCAGGTTCCCGGCCGGCGCCGAGGCCGGACGGCGGGTGGAACGCCTGGTGCGGAGCATCGACATCGCCCCGACGGTACTGAGAGCGATCGGGTCACGTGCGCCGGAGGAGTTCTCCGGCATCGATCTGGCGGCCCTGTGGAGCAGCCGTCAGGTCCCGCCCATGGTCTCGGTCAGCCGTCTCGACCGGGCCGACGGCGCCCGGGTCTCGGCCATCCGCGACCAGCGGTTCAAGCTCATCCGCCTCTTCTCGCGGCGGCAACGGTTATTCGACCTCGATCACGACCCGGGCGAGAACTGGGACACCTCTACCAGCTTCCCCCACGAGGTAGGACGCCTGCTGGCGAGCTATGAGTCGCTGCTCGAATCGCGGCCGACACCGGCCAAGACCGTCGTCAACCCCAACGACGAGCTGCGTCGGGAGCTCGAAGCCCTAGGCTACATCCAGTAGCTAGCCTGCATTTCTCACCCCGTTCCGGCTGCACCAGCGGATCTGCCCGCTTCTCGAGCGTTGCGCTCGGTCAGTCATCCTCGGCGTAGCTCTGGCTGCGCC
>JAPUJD010000155.1 GCA_027296385.1 Acidobacteriota bacterium
TCGACCCCCGCGAGTCGCTCAGGGGGCAGCAGAGCGCTTTCCATACCGTGCTCCGGCGCCACTGCGGGCTCCTGACGGGCGAACTCGAGGCGCTGCTCTTCGACTTTCGGGAGGTCGAGAACGAGCTGGGGGCCGGGGGAGTGAAGGCCGCTGCGGCGCCGAGCTCCACTGACCCCGAGTGGGTGGCTTCGTTTCTCGCCTTCTCGACCGACGTCGAGGCGGGTACCAAGTCCTTGACCGCGGAGCTCGAGCTGACCTTCCCGGGGCCCTACCAGAGCCGGACCCGGATCGAAGGGAGGCTCTCCGTTCCCGTGGCCGAGGCGGTCAGCGCCGGCGAGGGCGACATGGCTTCTTACAACTCTCAGCTCACCGGCGAGGTCCTACGCGACGATCAGCTCTTCGAGTCCTTCCGCTACCGGTTCGACGTGCCGAGCACGCGGTTGTCGTCCGACCGCATCGCCCTCAACTTCGAACGCGCCCTGCGTCCGGCCGAGTATCGGTGGGTGCTGAGGCTCGAAGATCTCAACGGCGGAGCCGTCTTCCGCGAAGAGCGAACGGTGGTCGTGCCGCGGCTCGACGGCGAGCAGGCCGCCGCCGAGTTGCCATACGAGACGCTGGCGACGGCGACCGCCGAAGCGGTTTCCATCGAACTGGCCGAGCCGGCGGAGGACGTCCTCAGCGGCGCAGTCCGCTTTACTGCCACAGTAACCGGCGAGGGGGTCGCCAAGGTCAGGTTTCTGCTCGATGGCAAGCCGTTGCTGTCCAAGACCCGGCCGCCGTTCAGCGTCGATTTCGATCTCGGTTCGGTGCCAGGTACGCACACAGTGCGGGTTGTCGCCTACAGCAAGGGTGGCGAGGAGCTGGCGACGGACGAGCTGCTGGTCAACCCCGGCCAGCAGAGCTTTCTTGTCACCCTTGTCGAGCCGCGCGAAGGGGTGCACGCCGAGGGGAGGGTGCGAGTGCGAGCCGATGTTCGCGTGCCGCCTGGTCGGGTACTCGATCGCCTCGAGTTCTTCGTCGGCGACGAGCGCAAGGCGACGCTCTACCAGGCGCCCTTCGTGCAGAGTCTCGATCTCGCGGGGGATGGTCTGAGCTACCTTCGCGTCGTCGCTTTTCTGCAGGAGGGCGGCGAGGCGGAGGATTGGGTCATCGTCAACGCTCCGGAGTTCGGCGAGCACGTCGAGGTGCGACTGGTCGAGCTCTATGCGGCAGTGCTCGACGGTGCGGGCCTACCCGTGGTCGACCTCGAGGCGTCCGACTTCGAGGTTTTCGAGAATCGGACTCCCCAAGACGTCGTGCGTTTCGAGCACCTGAGAGACTTGCCGCTCTACGCCGGACTGATGATCGACACTTCGGCCTCGATGGCCGGGCACTTCGAGGCTGTGAACCGCATCGGCCGGACGTTCCTCGAGGAGACCATCGGGCCGCGCGACCGCGCGGCGGTGATCACTTTCAGCGAGCAACCGCGGTTGGCGGCTGCCTTCACCAACGACATGGCGGTGCTGGCCAGCGCCCTGGCCGGCCTGCGCGCCGAGCGCGGCACCGCTTTGTGGGACAGCCTGGTCTTCGCCATCGACTACTTCCGCGGCATCAAGGGCCAGCGTGCCCTGGTGCTGCTCTCCGACGGTGAGGACCGGCGCAGCCGGCACACCATGAACGAGGCCCTACGGTTCGCTCAGGGCTCCGGGCTGACGATCTACACCGTCGCGCTCGAGTCGAGTGTGCGCCGGGCTGGCAAGCGGGCTCTGGAGCGCCTCGCGGTTCAGACCGGCGGCCGAGCCTTCTTCATGCGCTCAGTCGAGGACTTGGCCGAGGTCTACACGAAGATCCAGCGCGACCTACGGACTCGCTATCTGCTGATCTACCAGTCGTCGCGAGGATCAGTCGCCGGGTTCCGAACGATCGAGGTCAAGGTTGCCGACCGCGATTTCGAGGTCCGCGCTCTGCGCGGGTACTTCCCCTAGCGGGCTACTCGAGTCCCTGCCGCGTCTCCGCGACTACGCGGTCGACCACTGCCTTCAGCTCGCCGGTCTGCCTGAAGATCACGAGCTGGCGGTCGGCGCTGGTACCCTCGGCAAGAATCGTGTTGACGTACTCGACCTCTTGGCGGATGTCGAGCACGTCGAGGACCTCGTCGACGAACTCGAGCAACTCGCCGGCGAGAAAGCGCATCGACACCTCTTCCTGCTTGCCGAAATCGATCAACTTGCCCTCGATGCCGTAACGTACGGCCCGCCATTTGTTCTCCTCGATCAAATGATGGCGGTAGCGGCGCCAGCTCTGGTTGCGTTGCCGCAACAACATGAGCTTGGCGACGATGGCGAGGATGAGTGCGGCGAGGCAGATCGCTTCGTCGACCTTGGTGCAGATGTCGCAGACGCGGTATTCGAGGGTGGGGAAGATCGGGTGCGGCCGGATGTCCCACCAGATGCGAGTGGCGTCGTCGATCGAGTTGGTCTTGATCAGCGTCTCGACGAACCGGTTGTAGTCGGCCCAGGATTCGAATTCCGGTGGCGGACCGCTGCGCGGTAGCGACTCGAACACGATCGAGCGGTAGGACTTGAGACCGGTGTCGCGGCCGCTCCAGAACGGGGAGCTCGTCGAGAGAGCCAGCAGATGCGGCAGGAAGTAGCGCGACTGGTCCATGATGTCGATCATCAGGTCCTTGTCTTCGATCCCGATGTGCACGTGCATGCCAAAGATGAGCATGCGCCGCGCTACGTCCGCCATCTGCTCCTGGTGCTTGCGATAGCGCTCCAAGGGAGTGACGTCTTGCTCGGTCCAACTCGAGAAAGGATGGGTGCTGGCGGCGGCAAACTGGAGCCCGTTGGATTCAGCCAGCTTCAGGATGTGGCGCCGCAAGTGGACCAGCTCTTGCCGGGTCTCCTTGATGCTGCGGCAGATCTGGCTGCCGACCTCGACCTGCGACTGGAGCAGCTCCGGCTTGATCTGGTCCTTGAGCACGATCTGGCCCTGTTCGAGGAACTCCTGGACGTACGAGGTCAGCTCCCGGCTCTCCGGATCGATGATCTGGTACTCCTCTTCGATGCCGATCGTGAACTCGGGTAGAGCCATCGTGTTCTCCCCTCCCGCACCTTGACGGTCTGCGGATTGTAGCAGTCCAGCCTCTGAGAATCGCCGTCGTCGATTCAGAGCCTCCCCCCGCAACGCACCTCGAACGTCACCGCCGCATGAGCGCAACGGCTTGGCTTCGCCCATGGCGTCGGTCTGCCGGAGGCCGCCCGGAAAACCCAGCGCGTCGGCTCTTCTTGCAATTTGGGCGATGACCGTGCCAGACTTTGAGTTGCCGCGGTGCGTTACCGCGGAATCAGTCAGGATCCGCCACTTCCGATTCCCCCACAAAGAGAGTCCGATTCGTAGCAGGTTCGGCTGAGCTGTGTTGTAGCGACGGTGCTCGACCGTACCGTCAAAGCAAGGCGCCTCGAGCGCCTGGCGTTATCAAGAAGGAGTGGCAAGTCACCATGGCAAATGAAGGTACCGTCAAGTGGTTCAACGAGTCGAAGGGCTATGGATTCATCTCGCAGGAGGACGGTTCGGACGTGTTCGTCCACTACTCGGCGATTCAGGGAGACGGTTTCCGCACTCTGAACGAGGGTGATCGGGTCAGCTTCGAGATCGGCGACGGTCCCAAGGGTCCGCACGCGGTCAACGTTTCGCGTCTCTAGTGTTCGCTGGCGACAGACCAGATACCGAGCGCCCCGTCGGCTGGCCGGCGGGGCGTTTCTTCATCATGCCAATGTCCCGTGCGGCAAGTTCGTCGTCGGGATCGGCAGTGCAGGTCAATCCCCACCGGGTCCGAGTTGCAGAGCGATGCGTCGTCCCTGCCCGGCGGAGAGGATGACCGTGCGCGGCCCGATATCGGTGACCCGCAGACCCAGGATCTCGTTGCCTACGGTGAGCAGGGCTCCGTTGAGCATCGCCGAGGCGGCCTTGGGCGACCACACAATGCCGCCGAGCTCGATCCGGCCGCCGTTGGGCACAGTGTAGGCGTCGACGTAGTACCAGGTTTCGTCGACGCCGCCGTTCGCCGGCCAGATGGCCGCCGGTGGGGGCGCCGCAGCCGCGGACTCGGGCTTGCCAGCCGGGTCGCCAGTGGAAGCCGCGATCTGATCCGGTGCCGGTTCCGGTTCGCGGATGAGGGTCGCTGCCGGGGCAGCGTCGACGGTCCGGTTTTCCCCATCTGGTGCCGGTTGGGCGGGAGCCTGGGCTACGCCGACGGTGTTCGGCGTCCCACCAGGCCCGGTGGCAGCGAGCTCGGTCTTCAGCTCGGCCTGGGGCTCTGCCTCCCCTCTGGATATCGACGCTTCAGGCGTGGCTCGGCCGGCCCTGGCGGTCTCGGGTTCGGAAATGGCCTCGCCACGGGGCCACAGGAACAGGATCAAGAGCGCTAGAGCGACGCCGGCCACCAGCGACAGGACGGAAGAACCGAGAAGGGGGGTCCTCGCGACCGTCGGGGGCAGTGAGACTTCTCCGCGAGCCGCGGCAGCGCGCTGCGCGGCCTCGGCCCGGGCGCGGTTGAGAGCGTCGTTGATGAGGCTCATTAGGCCTCGCCCTCGAGCTCGCGAATCGCGCGCCGCACGTGGCGCACCCTCAGATCATGGGTCTGGTGAACGTAGCCGCACAGCAACGCCTTGTCGCAGACGGCGTTGATCAGCCGCGGCACGCCGCGGG
>JAPUJD010000156.1 GCA_027296385.1 Acidobacteriota bacterium
CACGAGGGAGATCATGAGCCTGTCCGGGTAGTCGCCGAGCACGTAGTAGAAGATGCCGAAGACCGGCACCATGCCAGCGGCGGCGACCATGGCGACGATGTTGATCGGGGTGTCGAGCTCGGTGCGGGGCAGGTTGGCGCCGACGCCAGTCTTGCTGGCCCGGTAGGCGGAGAGACTTGCCTTCATTCCGGCCGTCAGCGGCTTGAGCAGGGAGATCAGCGACCACACGCCGCCGACGATCATGGCGCCAACGCCGATGCGGCGGCAGTCCTGCCAGGCCTGGCCGGCCAACGTGCTCCACTCACTCGTCGTCAGATCGCCCCAGGCGGTGGCGGGATCGATCCCGGCACCGACCATGATGTTGTGACTGTTGAAGGCCCAATTGAGCGGCACGCCGACGACGGTGCCGATGACGCCGCCGAGAAAGACCAGGACGGCGATATTGAGCCCGATGATGTAGCCGACGCCGACGAGGGCCGGACTGAGAGTGATATTGCCGGTCAGCAGCAGCTTGCCGCCGGCCAGCGAGCGGGTCGCCGCGACGCTGCCGGCGAGCCAGCCGAAGCCGGCTTCGACGAGCTTGAAGCCCGCGCCCAGGCCGGCGGCCTGCAAGAGGCGCCGGAAACCCAGGGCGGCGGCGTCGTCCTGCGGTCGCTCGATACCCTCGCCGGTCTCGATGCCGCCGGTCTTCAAGACCTCCGCCGTGGCGACGCCCTCGGGGAACTTGAGCCGGCTCTCGACGATGAGCGCCCGGCGCAGCGGAATCGTGAAGGCGACGCCGAGGATACCGCCGGTGATGGCGATGGCGACCAGGGTCCAGTACTTGTATCCGTCCCAGGCGCCCATGATGACCAAGGCCGGGATGGTGAAGATGATGCCCGCAACCAGGGACTCTCCGGCCGAGGCGGCCGTTTGCACCAGGTTGTTCTCCAAGATGTTGGACTTGCGGAATCCGCGCAAGACGCCCATCGAAACGGCTGCCGCCGGAATCGAAGCTGAGACCGTCAGCCCGACCAGCAACCCGATGTAGGCGTTGGCCGCGGCCAGGATCATCGACAGCAGGGCGCCCAGAATGAGGCCCTTGATAGTGATCTCGGCGAGGCTGACTTCGGGCGCTACCAGGGGTGGCGGCAGCGGAGCTCTGTTGGCGTCGGACATCCAGCGTCTCCTCTCGTCTTCTTGGCGACACTGTGAAGGAACCGCCAGAATGATGGTTGAGGCGTCCGGGATGATACACTAGGGGCCCGCAACGCCGCCTGTAGGTTCGCCGGTGCCTCCGGCATCCGATACTCTGGGCGAATCGACAGGATTCCAACTCACTCAATCTAACGGACTGTAGTTCTATTGCGACGATGAGACCATGGTGGTTACGGCCGCCTGCCGACGATGATGGGCAGGCACAAGAGCCGCAGGAAGAGAAGCTAGAAGAAGAGCAGGTAGCGCCGGAGCCCGAAGCCGAGCCCCAAGCGGACGCCGAAGAGGGGGAGGCCGCCGAGGCTGCCGAGAAACCGGCCAAGAAGTCTGCTTCCCGCGCCAGGAAGGCCGCGAAACCCAAGCAGGCCGGCAACGGCAACGGGAGGGAGCGCAAGGCGACTCAGCCGCGAAAGCGCGCTACTCGCCGCAAGAGTGAGCCGCCCAAAATCGAGGTGCTGGAGCACGAGACCGTTCTCGTCGCCGCGCCGGAGAGGAATTTAGTGAACAACGAAGAGAGCCGGATCGCCCTGTTCTGCGACCTCGAGAACGTGGCGCTGGGCGTGCGTGACTCGGAGATCAAGAAGTTCGAGCTCAACCTAGTGCTCGAGCGGCTGCTGGAGAAGGGCAAGATCATCGTCAAGAAGGCCTACTGCGACTGGGAGCGCTATTCGAGCTACAAGCGCACCTTTCACGAAGCGGCCGTCGAGATGATCGACATTCCGCAGAAGTACTACGGGGGCAAGAACAGCGCCGATATCAAGATGGTGGTCGACGCCCTGGAGCTGTGCTACACGAAGGACCACGTCGACACCTTCGTCATCCTGTCGGGCGACAGCGACTTCTCGCCGCTGGTCTCGAAGCTCCGCGAAGCCAACAAGAAGGTCATCGGCGTGGGGGTCAAGAACTCGTCCTCGGCCTTGCTGGTCGACAACTGCGACGAGTTCCTCTTCTACGAAGACATCTGGCGCGATTCGAGGAAAGCGCCGGGCGTGGCCGGAGTCAGCGAGAAGCAGGGCGAGGCGTTCAATCTCATGATCGATGCCATCAAGGCGTTGATGCGCGAGGACAAGGAAGTGCTGTGGGGCTCTATGGTCAAGCAGACGATGAAGCGCAAGCGACCGTCGTTCAACGAGGGCTACCACGGCTATTCATCCTTCTCCGAGCTCTTGGAGGATGCCGAGCGCCAGAAGATCGTGCGCCTGAAACGCGATCAGCGCTCAGGCTCCTATGTGATTACCGGGTTTTCGGCCGCCAGTTGACAGCGGGACTCTTGTGAGCCTGTGCATGGCGGGAAAACGCCGTGTTTGTGCTATCTTGGGCAGCGCTCCAGACTGATAGAGGGCTCTGCATGTCAAGTACTTTTCTGGAGGTCTACGAGGAAGAATTCGAACGCTTGGCCGAGGCCTTGCGTCGGCTGCGGTATGCCTCGAACGCGGAAGCCATCTTTCTGATCGACAAAAACGGTCAGCAAATCGCAGCGGCGGGGGACGTCGAGAACTTCGACTCGACCTCACTGGCGTCGCTCACGGCGGGCAACGTCGCAGCCACCGACGGTCTTGCCAAGCTGATCGGCGAACGGGAGTTCTCGGTTCTCTTCCACGAGGGCGAGCGCGATCACATTCATATCTCGTTGGTGGCGGAGCGCGCTATCCTGCTCGTGATCTTCAACGAGAGATCTTCCCTCGGCCTGGTACGCCTCCGAGTCCGGCGTGCCAGCGAGGAGCTGGAGCAGATCTTCCGCGAGATCAGCGAGAGAAGCGCCGCGGAAGCAGACGAACAGTCACCTGCCAGCCCCTTCTGGGAGATCACCGACGAGGACATCGACAGTCTTTTCAATGAGTGACCTGTAGGTCTGAGGAGAGGGACTCGGGGGCAGTGTGTAGTGGCTCGGGGGTCTTTTCGGTCCAACGATGACGTTCATCAACTACGCCGCCAAGGAGATCAACTGCAAGATCGTCTACTACGGCCCGGGGCTGGGCGGGAAGACGACCAATCTGCAACATATCTACACCAAGACGGCTCCCGACCGAAAGGGCAAGATGATCTCTTTGGCGACGGAGACCGACCGCACGCTTTTCTTCGATTTTCTGCCGCTGGACCTGGGCTCGATTCGCGGTTTCACCACGCGTTTTCATCTCTACACGGTGCCCGGACAGGTGTTTTATGATGCCAGCCGCAAGCTGATCCTCAAGGGTGTCGACGGCGTCGTCTTCGTGGCCGATAGTCAGGCGGAAAGGATGGAGGCGAACGTCGAGTCCATCCGGAACCTGGAGAGCAACCTAGACGACTACGGGTTGAAGCTAGTCAGCCTGCCTTACACTCTGCAATTCAACAAGCGCGACATCCCGAGCGTGATGCCGACGGACGAGATGTACCGTATGCTCAACTACAAGCGCGAGCCCACGTTCGAGGCCAGCGCCACGACCGGATTCGGGGTTTTCGAGACCCTCAAGTCGGTCGCCAAGCAGATTTTGATCGAGCTGCGCAAGAAGTAGACCAGAACAACGATGGCCAAACGCTGGAAGAAAGAGGAGCTGACCTACCTGAAGCGCTACGCCAAGGATCGCCGCGTGGCGGATCTGGCGCGCCGCTTCAAGACGGACGCGGCCGCTGTTCAACTCAAGCTCAGGGAGCTCGACCTCGAGGCGGTAGACAGCGTCGAGCCGGCGCCGCTCGAGGGCAGCCACCAGTTGGGGCTCTTCGAGCGTGCCCTGAGGGCGCTGCATTCGAGCAAGTGGTCCCAGGCCGCCGATGGTTTCCAACGCGTGGTGCGCGAAGGCGACCAGCCTGACTTGATCAACCGGGCGCGGCGCTATCTGGCCATAGCCGAGGAGCGGCTGGAAGGCGATCACGAGGTCGAGGCCGACGATCCATACCTGCAAGCCGTCTACGAGCGCAACAAGGGCAACTTCGACGCGGCCTTGACCATCGCCAGAGCCGGTGGGCGGCGATCCAAGGACGCCCGCTTCGCCTATCTAGTGGCCTCCATCCACGTAGCTCGCGGAGAGCTCGACGCTGCGGCCAACTACTTGAGAACGGCGATCGACCTCGAGCCGATGAGTCGGGTGCATGCTCTCAACGACGCCGACTTCGCCGACTTGCGCGCCGCGGCCGAGCATGCCGACCTCTTCTCGCACTAGGCACTAGTGTCCCGTCCGGCAAGTTCGCTACCCAGCCCGCGCTGGCCGTCCTCGAAGGGGTCCGATAGGAGGATGGATGCCTGAACGGGATTTGGCGGCGGTCGTGCTGGCGGCGGGCAAGAGCACTCGCATGCTCTCCGCCCGCCCCAAGGTACTGCATGAGGTGGCCGGGCGACCGTTGCTGGCCTGGGTGCTCGACGCCGCACGTGAGGCCGGTTGTCGCGAGATCGTCGTCGTCGTCGGGCACGGAGCGGACGAGGTACGCAGCGCCGTTGCCGCCGCCGACGTGCGCTTCGCTGTGCAGGAGGAGCAGCGCGGAACAGGGCACGCCCTGGCCCAGGCTGCTGCGCACGTCACCGGATCGGAAACTTTGCTGGTGCTCTCCGGCGATGCGCCGTTGCTGCGCTCGGCGACCTTGAGTCGGCTGGCAGAGGCGGCAGAGGAGAGCTGGGGGGCCTTGGCCGTGGCGGAGCTGGAGGAGCCCGGCTCCCTCGGGCGCGTGATCGTCGCGGAGTCGGGGCACTTGGCTCGCATCGTAGAGGCCGCCGACGCAACGGCGGAGGAGATCGCCATTCGGACCGTCAATGCGGGAATCTACGCCTTGCCGGCGCCGGAGATCTTCACGGTCCTGGCGCGGCTCAAGACCGACAACGCCAAGGGCGAGCTCTATCTGACCGATGCCTTGGGCGACGCGGCAGCTCTCGGCAACGAAGTCTCCGTCGTCGCTTTGGACGATGCGACCGAGGCGCTAGGCGCCAATGACCGCCGCGACCTGGGACGAATCCACCGGACTTTCATCACTCGCAAACTCGAGGAGCTGGAGATCGCCGGAGTCACCGTCCTCGATCCGCTCACCACCCGGGTGGAACCCCAGGTCGAGATCGGCGCCGACACCGTGCTCCATCCGGACGTGAGCCTCATGGGCGTGAGCCGGATCGGCTCGGAGTGCGTCTTGCACCAGGGAGCTTGGCTGCGCGACAGCACTGTGGCCGATGGCGCCGTGATCGAGCCCTACTGCGTGCTCGACGGGGCGGTCGTCGGTGCCGGCTGTAGCGTCGGGCCATTCGCGCGGCTGCGCCCAGGGGCACGGCTCGAGGCGGGCTCGAAGGTAGGCAACTATGTCGAGGTCAAAAACGCAACCCTCGGACCGGGAGCCAAGGTTGGTCACCTGACCTACCTCGGAGACGCCGAAATCGGTGCCGGGGCCAACATCGGCGCTGGCGTCGTGACCTGCAACTACGACGGTGAGCGAAAGCACCGGACCGTCGTCGGTGAGCGCGCGTTCGTCGGTAGCGATACGATGCTGGTGGCACCGGTCGAGATCGGTAATGACGCGACGACTGCCGCCGGCTCGGTAATCAACCGGGACGTGCCCGATGGGGCGTTGGCTATCGGCCGTAGCAGGCAGCGCAACGTCGAGGGCTGGGCCGCGCTGCGGGCCAAGAGGCGGAAGCAGTGAATCGCTCCAGGGAGTAGCGAAGGGATGTGCGGAATTGTCGGCTACGTGGGCGGGCGGGATGTTGTGCCGCTGCTGATCGATGGCCTGCGCCGGCTCGAGTACAGGGGGTACGACTCGGCCGGCGTGGCGGTGGTCGAGCGCGGGCAGCTGAACATGGTGCGGGCCGCAGGCAAGCTCGATCGGTTGGTCGAGAAGCTAGAGAGCCACTCGCCAGCCGGCGAGTTCGGCCTCGGACACACTCGCTGGGCTACCCACGGGGCTCCGGTCGAGCGCAACGCTCATCCCCTGGTCGACTCCAAGGGTCGGATCGCGCTGATTCACAACGGTATCGTCGAGAACTTCCTCGAGATCAAGCATCGGCTGAGCGCCGAAGGCTGGGATTTCGTCTCCGACACCGACACCGAGGTTATCGCCAACCTCATCAGCTCCCATCTCGAGGTGGATCTCCGGGAAGCGGTGATGCGCGCGGTGGCGGAGCTCGAGGGTCTGTACGCCTTCGCCGTCGTGTCGACCCTCGACGCGGCCGATCAGCAGATCGTCGTCGCTCGCCAGGGGCCGCCGCTTGTGCTGGGCACCGGAGAGGGCGAGATGTACCTGGCGTCCGACCCGGCGGCGCTCCTGGCCTACACCAAAGAGGTGGTCTTTCTCGACAACGGTGACGTGGCGCGGATGACGCCGCGGGGCATCGAGATCTGGAACTCCGCGGGCGAGCCGGTCGAGCGAGCCATGACTCGCCTGACCTGGGACCCGATCCAGGTCGAGAAGGGCGGCTACAAGCACTTCATGCTGAAGGAGATTCACGAACAGCCGCAGGCAGTGCAGGACACCTTCGCCGGCCGGGTGAACTTCGAGACCGCGGCTATCGATTTCGACGAGCTGACGCTCACGCCCGCGGCGGCACGGGATCTCGCGGGGGTCCACATCCTCGCCTGCGGGACCTCTTGGCACGCCGGCCTGGTGGGCAAGTTCCTGATCGAGGAGCTGGCCGGACTGCAGGTCGAGGTCGACTACGGGTCCGAATACCGTTACCGTAACCCGCTCATCGACGAGCGCTATATCGCGCTCGGGATCTCGCAGTCGGGGGAGACCGCCGACACCCTGTCGGCGATGGAGGCTGCCAAGGAGCGCGGTGCACGGCTCTTCGCCATCTGCAACGTGCAGGGCTCACAGGCTACCCGGGTCAGCGAAGGGGTGCTCTACACGCACGCCGGCCCGGAGATCGGAGTGGCGTCGACCAAGGCCTTCACCACCCAGCTGACGGCGCTCTACCTGCTGGCGCTCTATCTGCGCCAGATGAAGGGGCTGGAGGTGACGCGACAGCAGATCGCTGATCTCGCCCATCTGCCGGTGGCGCTCGACGAGGTTCTCGCTATCGAGGGTCACATCGAGGAGCTGGCGCGCAAGTACGCCCGGGCCCAGAACTTCCTCTATCTGGGCCGTGGGATCAACTACCCGATCGCTCTCGAGGGTGCGCTCAAGCTCAAGGAGATCTCCTACATCCATGCCGAGGGTTATCCCGCCGGCGAGATGAAGCACGGCCCGATCGCGCTTATCGACGAGGAGATGCCGATAGTGGCTATCGCCACCGGTGACCGGGTATACGAGAAGATGCTCTCCAACATGCAGGAGGCCAAGGCGCGGGACGCGGTGATCCTGGCGCTCACCGATCGCGAGCCGGCACGGCTCGAGGGTATCGCGGACGAGGTCATCGAGATTCCGCGGGTGTCGGAGCTGCTGCAGCCGATCGTCAACACCGTGCCCCTGCAGCTTTTCGCCTACCACGTTGCCGTGCGCCGTGGCTGCGACGTGGACCAACCCCGCAACCTCGCCAAGAGCGTCACGGTCGAGTAGCGTCCATGGGACAATAGCGGTATGGACCTTCTCGAAGTCGGTCGTGAGCTCAAGCGACTCGGCACTGCTCAGAACCGGAAGGTCTACGGGCGGCACGGTGTGCGCGAGCCGATGTACGGGGCCAGCTTCGCCGATCTCAGAGCGCTGAAGAAGAAGATCAAGATCGACCAGCCGCTGGCCGAGAAGCTCTGGGCCAGCGGGAATCACGATTCAAGGGTCCTGGCCACGATGATCGCCGACCCGGACGCGATCCGAGCGATCGAGCTCGAGGGCTGGTTGGGCGAGCTCGACAACTACGTCATTGCCGATGCCTTCTCGGGTCTGGTCTGGCGGACGCCCTACGCACGTTCGAAGGCGGAGAAGTGGCTCAAGTCGCGCAAGGAGTTCATCGGGCAGGTGGGATACAACCTCCTGGCCCATTTGGCGATGAACGATGAAGAGCTATCCGACAGGTATTTCGAGGATCAGCTGAAGAGGATCGAGGCCGGGATTCACGGCAGCGCCAACCGGATTCGTCACGCCATGAACCAGGCGCTGATCGCCATCGGCGTGCGCAATCGGGTCCTCGAGCGCCGTGCCGTGGCCGTCGCCAGACGGATCGGCAAAGTCGAAGTCGACCACGGAGACACCTCGTGCAAGACACCCGATGCCGTGGCCTACATCAAGAAGGTGATCGAGCACCGAGGCTAGCAGCCCCCCCTTGACGGCCGAAGGCCCGCCTAACCGCGCGCTGAGAGCGCCATGCCCGAGAGAGTGCCCAGAGAGTGTGCCACCAGCGCCGCGGCTTGCGCCAGCTCCACGCTTGGGCGAGACTCGGCCGGTGAGTTTTCACGGTAAGACAGATCTGGACAGTGAGCTCAACAGCGAGCAACGTCCTGCCGTGACCCACGGTGAGGGTGCCCAACTCGTGCTGGCCGGCGCCGGCTCGGGCAAGACCCGAGTCATCACCCATCGCGTCGCCTGGCTGGTCAAGGAGGTGGGCATCGATCCTTCGGCGATCGTCGCCGTGACGTTCACCAACAAGGCGGCTGGCGAGATGCGCGAGCGCATCGAGCAACTGCTTGGCCTGAGACCGTTGCCGACCTTCGTCGGCACGTTCCACCGCTTCTCCCTGGTGCTGCTGCGCCGCTGGGGCGAACGTGTCGGGCTACGGCCGGGCTTTGCCATCTTCGACAGCGATGACCAGTTGGCCCTGATCAAGAAGGCCCTCGCCGACGAGCACATGGCGGAGAGCTCCTTCCGGCCGCGGGCGGTCCTGGGCACGATCAGCGCGGCCAAGAACCGGCTGCTGGGACCTGCCGAGTATGAAGCGGGGGCGAGCAACTTCTTCGAGCGCAAGGTGGCGCAGGTGTATCGCGCCTACCAGCAGGCTCTGGTCAAGTCCTCGGCCGTCGACTTCGACGACATGCTGCGGCTGTCGGTGAAGCTGCTCGACAAGAACCCGGATCTGCTCGAGCGCATGCGCGATCGGGTCCACTATCTGCTGGTCGACGAGTTTCAGGACACCAACCACACGCAGATGCGCCTCATCCACCAAATCATCGGCGAGTCGGGCAACCTGACGGCGGTGGGAGACGAGGATCAGGGCATCTATCGCTGGCGCGGGGCCGATCTCGACAATGTCCTGGAGTTCGAGCGTTACTTCCCGGGCGCCACCGTGCGCAAACTCGAGCGCAACTACCGCTCGACCCAGAACATCCTGTCGGCCTCCGGTGCCCTCGTGGCGCACAACGAGCGTCGGCGGGAAAAACAGCTGTGGACCGATGTCGGAGACGGAGCGCCGATAGAGCTCTACAGGGCCCGCGACGATCAGGACGAAGCGCGCTGGGTGGTGAGCTCACTCGACCAGCTTCGCGACGAGTACCCGCTTTCCGAGATGGGCATTCTCGTGCGCACCAACGCCCAGACTCGTGCCTTCGAAGAGGCTCTGATCCGGCGCGAGATTCCCTACGTGCTCGTCGGTGGTACGCGATTCTACGAGCGCTCCGAGATCAAGGACCTGATCGCCTACCTCCGGGTGATACGCAACCCGCGCGACAACTACTCGCTTCTGCGGATCCTCAACCGGCCGAGGCGGGGGATCGGCAAGAGCACCCAGCAGCAGCTCGAGGCCAAGGCGGCCGAATACGGCGGATCGCTCTGGGAGACGATGCGGCAGGCCGACTTCGGTAGCCTCGCGGGGCGCAGCGCCAACGCGCTACGCCAGTTCAAGGACATGCTCCTGGGCCTCAGCGAGGTCAGTGAGGAGGCGCCCCTGCCTGCGTTGCTCGACCGCCTGCTCGACGAGACCGGCTATGCCAAGCAGTACGAGAAGGACGATCCCGACTCGCAGGCCCGGCGCGAGAACATCAGCGAGTTCCTGACCGCGGCCCAGGAGTTCACCGAAGAGGTGGTGGCACGTGGGGACAACGACGAGCTGACGGCTTTTCTCGACCATGTGGCGCTGATCGGCGATATCGACAGCTGGGAATCGAGCCGCGGCGTCTCGTTGATGACACTTCACGCCGCCAAGGGGCTCGAGTTCGCCGTCGTCGTCGTCGGTGGCCTCGAGGATGGGGTTCTGCCGCACTTCAATGCCAGCGACACGCAGGACGACCTGGAGGAGGAGCGTCGGCTGCTCTATGTCGGCATGACTCGGGCCAAGGAGCGGCTCATGCTGACGACCTGCCGTCGTCGCCGGGTGGCTGGACGCTATCAGGATCAGAGGGAGTCGCCATTCGTCGCCGAGATCCCGGCCGAGGCGCTCGAGATCTCACAGAGCCCAGAGCTCTTTGCCAACCACCGGACGGCGGGGGTCTACACGTTCTTCGACCGCGACGTCTCGAGCATCCCGACCCTGAGCCCGGAGGTGGTCGCGAGCTCGGGTGGCGCCGTGCAGCGAGGCAGCCGGGTGCGGCACCCGACCCTGGGTGAAGGCGTGGTGATGGAGGTCGAGGGCAGCGTCACTACCGGCAAGCTGACGGTCTATTTCGATCTCGTCGGCAAGCGGCGGCTGGCCGCCAAGTACGCCAACCTCGAGCTGCTCTAGCCTGCCACGGGCTGCCAGGCTAGTCGACGAAGTCCTCCCGCAGCAGCGCGTAGAGGTAGTTGTCGACCCGGCGATCGCGCAGCACGAAGTAGCCGCGCAGCAGGCCTTCGCGCTCGAAGCCGAGCCGCTCGAGGACCTTGCGCGAGCCGATGTTGTCCACCGCGCAGCGGGCCTCGATGCGCTCGAGCGAAGTGTGGAGAAAGAGCTCGCGCAGTAGCAGGCGCAGGGCCGAGGGCGTGATGCCGCGACGCTGGAACGGGGTCGACAGGGCGTAGCCGATCTCCGCCAGCCCGTGGTCCCAGTTGGTGGCGACGAGAGTCACCCAGCCGGCCGGTTGCCCGCGGTACTCGATGATCCACTGGAACTTGTCGCCCCGGCCGTGGTGGAGGTCGTCGTGATTCTGCGCTGCGAGCTCGGCCCGCAGGCAGGGGAGGGTAACCGCGCCCAGCGGCTGGAAGCGTGCCACGCTCGGTTCCTGGCGCCACAGGTTGAGCAACTCGGCGTCGCCGGCGCGGGTCGGACGCAGGGTCACTGGGCTCTCTCGGATGGACTCTCGCGGCTGCATGCGCTCAGGCCGCCTCGGTGATCGGAGACTGCCGCCGCCGGCGCCAGCGCCCCCAGCGGCCGCCAAAGAGCGTCAGCAGGAAGATGTACCAGTAGCCGTGAAGGAAGAGGTAGAGAAAGGGCAGGGCTGACCACATCCCGAGCAGCCAGGCGAGCACCACGCTGAGGGTGAAATAGGCCGCGAACAGACCCTCGACGAGCACCGACAGGTTAGGCCGGGCCCGGTAGCGCTTGCGGCTCCAGCCGTCTCCCCGTTCTTCGATGCGGTACTTGGGGGTACGCTCGAAGACGCCGCCATTCTGGTAGAGGCCCTCGATCACGGCCCGTGCGTTGTTGACCGCCAGACCGATGCCGAGGCCGAGCACCACCGGCATGTAGCGCAGGGCCTTGCGCCCACCCGTGGCCGCCCGCTGACTGACCAGGTAGAAGAGCAGCACAGCGATGGTCGCACCAAAAAAGAGCGGCACGTCGACGATCAGCAGGGTCTGCGGATCGAGATCGCGCCGCAAGAGCATGGCCGGGAAGACCAGCAACGAGAGCAGCACCATGAGCGGATAGGCGCCGTTGTTGGTGAGATGCACGAAGGCCTCGAGCTTGGTCGTCCACGGCAGGGGAGATCGCAGAACCCGGCCCAGCAGTTTGCGCGAGGTCTGAATCGAGCCCTTGGCCCAGCGGAACTGCTGGCGCTTGAAGGCGTTGACGTCGACCGGCAGCTCGGCCGGAGCGGTGACTTCGGGGAGAAACAGAAAGTGCCAGCCGGCCAGTTGCGCGCGGTACGACAGGTCGAGATCTTCGGTCAGGGTGTCGTGCTCCCAGCCGCCGGCGTCGACTATCGCCTGCCGCCGCCAGATGCCGGCGGTGCCGTTGAAGTTGAAGAAGTGGCCCGCGCGGTTGCGCGCCAGGTGCTCGATGAGGAAATGGGCGTCGAGGAACATCGCCTGCGCCCGCGTCAGCAGCGAATACTCGCGGTTGACGTGATCCCAGCGCGCCTGGACGAGGCCCACGTTCTCGTCGGCGAAGTACGGCACAGTCCGGCGCAGGAATCCCGCCGCCGGAACGAAGTCAGCGTCGAAGATCGCCAGCAGATCGCCCTTGGCCTGGTCGCAGCCGGCGGCCAGAGCTCCGGCCTTGTAGCCGGTTCGAACGCTGCGATGCAAGTGCGAGATGTCGAAGCCGAGCTGCCGGTAGCGCCGGACGCTTTCAGCGACACGCTCGCGGGTATCGTCGGTCGAATCGTCGAGAACCTGGATCTCCAGGCGGTCCCGCGGGTAGTCGAAGCGGCAGACGGCGTCGATCAAGCGCGTCGCCACGTAGCGCTCGTTGAAGAGCGGTAGCTGTACGGTGACCCGCGGCCACTCCCGCGGTTCGCTCGGGCGCATGGGCCCGCGGTTGCGCTGCCAGAAGTAGATTGCCAGCAGCACCAGCCGATGCAGGCCGTAGAAGGCGAGAATCGAGAGGACCAGATAGTAGAGTGCGAGGATCGCGCTTCCGAAGGGAATCGGCATTGTCCCAGCTACCTCGCCAACGCTCGCCGCCCGTCCGCTGGCGCGGGCCGTGGCCCTCGCGTTGGGGGGCAGCGCTGCTCGTCGTCTGTCATCTGGCGTTGCTGCTGTCGCATGATCTCGCCGCCCGGCCGGGGCTCACCTTCACGATCCTGAGCGTCGCCTTTCTGGCGCTGGCGTGGGCCGTGTTCGGGGCTCGAGAATTCGGGTTTTCTGCTGTTGGCATACTGGCGGTGGCACTGGGTCTTCGTGTCCTCTTTCTGCCGCTGGCGCCTACGCTGTCGGATGATGTCTTGCGCTATCTGTGGGACGGCAAGGTGGTGGGAACCGGAGCCAATCCTTATGCCCTGACGCCCGATGCCGAAGTCCTCAGTGCCCTGCGCGATAGCGAGTGGGAACGCATGCCCCATCGCGACGTCGAAGCGGTGTACCCGCCCCTCGCGTTGGCTCTCTTTAGTATAGCGGCAGCGCTGCCGCGCTCCCTGCTCGTGTGGAAGGTGTTTCTGGTTACTTTCGAGCTGGCGGGCTGTTGGCTGCTGTTGCGACTCGCGAGCGCGCTCGGCATCGAGCTGAGGAGGGTGGCGCTCTACGCCTGGAACCCTTTGGTGACGCTCGAGGTAGCGGGCATGGGCCACGTCGACGCCCTGGGCGTGACGCTCGTGATTGGCACGGTCTGGGCGCTCGAGCACCGGCGGGGCTGGGCGCCTCTCGCTGCCGCCGCCAGCGTCCTGGTGAAACTGGTGCCGATCATCGCTCTGCCGCTGTGGGCGCGCCGGTCCCCGCGTGGGGGGGTCTTCCTGGCGCTTTCCCTCGTCGTGGTGGCGGCGGCGTTGGCTCCCGTGTGGGTGACGACCGGTGGCGTACCGCCAGGCTGGGTGCGCTTCGGCATTTCCTGGGAGTTCAACGGTCCGCTCTACGAGCCGCTGTGGCGTGCTCTCGATGCGAGCGGTCTCGATGGCGCCATCAAGGGCACGCTCGATCGCTTGAAGACGTGGACCGGTGAGCATGAGCTGTGGAATCGCTTCTACCCCTACGTCTACCCGCAGCTCATGGCCAAGGCCGCGCTGGGACTGTTGTTGGCAGGTTTGCTCTGGCGGGCGTGGCGCGACCGCGAGACCGGGGTGGTCGAAGCCACAGGCAGGACCTTCGCCGCGCTCGTGATCTGTTCGGCCACCGTCTATCCCTGGTATCTGTTGTGGCTGCTGCCGTGGGCCGCGCTGTCGTGCCAGCGGGCGTGGCTGGGTCTTTCGGCTCTCATCCTGTTGTCGTATCTTCCTCAGGTCGCGTCTCTGCCTCTGATGCCGTGGGTCTTCCTGTCGATCTGGCTGCCGTTCGCGGTTCTCCTCTGGCGCTATCGCTCATGGTCTACTACCTGACACTCGGCTATCGCGGGACCTGCTACGCCGGGTGGCAACGCCAGTCCAACGCGACGGCGGTGCAGCAGGTCGTCGAAGAGGCTCTGGCCGAGGTCTTGGCTCGGCCGGTGACGGTCGTGGGTGCCGGGCGCACCGACGCGGGCGTGCACGCTCGAGGTCAGGCGGCTCATTTCGAGTGCGATCGAGACTTTCCTTGTCGAGGACTTATCCACGCTACCAACCGGGTCCTTCCGGACGATATACGCGTGATGGCGGCCGGTCGGATGCCCGAGGGATTCCATGCTCGCAAGCACGCGGAGTCGAAGGAGTATCGCTACCGGTTGGTGCGGGCCGACATCCTCTCTCCCCTGGAGGCTCTCTTCGCGGTGCGCGTGGGCGCCGGCCTCGACGTCGACGCCATGCGGCTGGCGACCGAGGCTTTGGTGGGCCGCCACGAATTCACCGCCTTCGCCTTGGCGGGTGGCGGACATCGTTCCGCCTGGCGCACGCTGAGGCGAGCCGAGTGGGTCGAGCGGGGGCGGGTGGTGTCACTGCGGCTGGTTGGCGACGGCTTTCTCCGCGGCATGGTGCGCAGCATCGTCGGCACCCTGATCGAGGTCGGAGAGGGCCGACGCTCGGTGGAGGCCTTCGGACGATTGGTCGCCGACGCCAGGCCGCGGGACGAGGCCGGACCGACGGCGCCGCCGCAGGGTCTGGAGCTGCATCACGTGACCTATCCGGCGAACTGGCTGCCGCTGTAGGAGAGACAGCCCTTGCCGTACAATAGGCCGCTAGTATGATCGACGTCAGCCAGTTGGCAGAATCCGGATCGCGCGATGAGCTTCTCGTCCGGCGCTTGGACCTCGAGCGTCTGCCACGCCACGTGGCCATCATCATGGACGGCAATGGCCGCTGGGCACAGGCGCGCGGCCTGCCCCGGGTGCTCGGGCACCAAGCGGGGGTTGAAGCGGTGCGCGACACGGTCGAGGCCTCGGCCCGCCTGGAGCTCGAGGTCCTGACCCTCTACGCCTTCTCGGTGGAGAACTGGAAACGCCCGCGCTATGAGGTCTGGGCGTTGATGAACCTCCTCAAGGAGTACCTGCGCCGCGAGCTCGAGACCCTGGTCGAGAACAACATCCACTTTTCGCCTCTCGGTCGTTGGCGCGAGCTCGACAGGTCGGTGGTCAGCGAGCTGGAGAGAGCACGGCAGGCTACCCACGACTGTGACGGCATGCAACTCAATATCGCCCTCAATTACTCGGGACGCTGCGAGATCGTCGATGCCTGCCGCCAGATCGTCTCCGATTGGGCTAGTGGCAAGGGCACGGACATCGACGAGGAGACCCTGGGCCGGTACCTCTATACTGCCGGGCAGGCGGATCCCGATCTGATGATCCGGACCTCAGGCGAATCCCGCATCAGCAACTTCCTGCTCTGGCAGTGCGCCTACGCCGAGTTCGATTTCATCCAGACGCTGTGGCCGGATTTCCGCCGCCGTCACCTCTTCAAGGCGATTATCGACTATCAGCAGCGCGATCGGCGTTACGGAGCGGTCCGGCAGGCCACGCGGGCGGAGTCGCCGCCGGAGCGGGCTTCCGAGGCCGACTAGCGATTCGATGAAGCGTCTTCTGACGGCCGCCGTGGGCGCGCCCCTAGGCTTGTGGGCTCTCTTCGCCTTGCCGTCGCCGGTTTTCTTCTGGGTGGTCGCCGCCCTCTTTTGTCTGGCCGCCTGGGAGTACACCCGCATCCTGGCTCACTGGGCGCCGACAGCGCCGCGGTGGGTCGTGATCGTGCTGATACCGCTAGTCGCCCTGGCGTTGGCGCCGGGGCAGAGGTTGTCTGGCCGGCTCGAGGCTTTGCCGTGGGTGGCTCTCGTGCTCTCGGTGGGAGCGGGAGTCTTGGTGCTCGTCGTGCGCACCGCGGTGAAGGAGAGCGCGCCGGCGATGGGGGGTCTCGCCTTCGGTGCCCTCTATATGGGACTGCCGATCGCCGCACTCTCCGAGCTCCAGAACCGCTCGCCGTGGCTGCTGTTCCTGCTCCTCGCGATCGTTTGGCTCGGCGACAGCGCAGCCTTTTATTTTGGCACCAGGTTCGGCCGCCATCAGCTGGCGCCGGTGGTGAGCCCGAACAAGAGCTGGGAGGGTGCGATCGCCGCGGTGGTCGTCAGCGGTGTGGCGGCCGTAGCCTGGAGCGCGTGGCGTGATGCGCGCATCGACGTCTTCCTGCTCCTCTTGGCGCTCCTCACCTCGGTTGCCGCCCAGCTCGGCGACCTTGTGGAGTCGTCTCTCAAACGAGGTGCCGGCATCAAGGACTCGGGCAACCTGCTGCCGGGGCACGGCGGTTTCCTCGATCGGTTGGACGCTCTGGCCTTTGCCGCCCCGGTCTGGTGGTTTGCGCTCGAGCTCGGCGCCCGGCTTCCCTCACGATCATGACCCGGCGACCATGACCCTGGCACTCGCTCTCCTCGGCTCTACCGGCTCGATCGGTCGCAGCACGATCGAGGTCGTGCGGCACCATCCGGAGCGCTTGCGGGTCGCCACCCTGGCGGCCTTTGGCAGAGACCTCGACCGTCTGGAGAGCCAGGCGCGGGAGCTTGCTCCCGAGCTGGTCGCGGTCTATGACGAGGAGCGCGCACGGGAGTTTGCTCGCCGGCTGCCCGACTTGGAGATCGTGGCCGGCGCCGAGGGGGTCCGGGCTGCGGCGACCCATGAGGCCGTCGATCGGGTCGTGGCGGCGATCGTCGGCGCGGCCGGCCTGGCGCCGACTCACGCGGCGGTGGTTGCGGGCAAGGACGTGGCTCTGGCCAACAAGGAGGCCTTGGTCGTCGCCGGGCCGCTTCTGATGCGGGAAGCTCGGGCCCGGGGAGTCGAGATCGTGCCGATCGACAGTGAGCACGTGGCATTGCACCAGGCTTTGCGCTGCGGGGCGCCGCACGAGGTTCGGCGCCTGATCCTCACGGCCTCGGGAGGCCCGTTCCGGCAGCGTCCGCGCGAGTCGTGGGACGCGATTACGCCGCAGGAAGCCCTGGCTCATCCGACCTGGGAGATGGGACGCAAAATCAGCATCGACTCGGCCACCCTGATGAACAAGGGGCTGGAGCTCATCGAGGCCCGGCATCTGTTCGACGTGGCACCCGAAGCGATCGACGTCGTGGTCCACCCGCAGTCACTGGTTCACTCGATGGTCGAGTTCGCGGACGGTTCCTGGATCGCGCAGCTCTCGGTCAACGACATGGTGTTCTCGGTGCAGTACGCCTTGTCGTTTCCAGAGCGTTGGGCGAACGACTTCCCGCGCCTCGATCCAGGGGCGCTCGGCGCCCTGGAGTTCGAGCCGCTCGACGAGGAGCGCTTCCGCTCGATCAGCCTGGCCCGCCAGGCGGTCGCGGCGGGCGGCAGCGCGCCGGCGGTGCTCAACGCCGTCAACGAAGTTGCGGTCCATGCCTTTCTCGACGAGCGTATCGGCTTCCCGGCCATCGTCGAGACGGTCGAGACTGTGCTCGACCGACACCAGCCGGGGGTCGTGGAGAGCCTCGAGGACGCGTTACACTGGGACGCTTGGGGCCGTCGCCGAGCCAACGAAGAATTGAGCAGCGGGAACTAACGGGCACACGCCTTGCATTTCCACGCCTCTAGACGGCTTGTAGTCAAGGCCCACGAAGGAAGGAACACAAGCGGATCACCATGGACGTACTGACTAATATCGCGGCCTTCATCTTCGCCCTGGGCGTCATTGTGTTCGTCCACGAGGCGGGCCATCTGCTGATGGGCAAGGCCTTCGACATGCGCGTGCTGGCCTTTTCACTCGGCTTCGGCAAACGGATCTTCGGTTTCCGGCGTGGTGAGACCGACTACCGAGTGTCGCTCGTCCCTCTCGGCGGCTTCGTCAGCTTCGGCGGCGAGGATCCGGGTGAGGAATCGAACGATCCCCGCGACTTTCACAACAAGCCACGTTGGCAGCGCATCCTGGTCTTCTTGGCCGGTCCGGCGATGAACGTCGTGCTGGCGATCGTGCTGATCGCCTTCGTCTTCATGGTCGGCGTACAGATTTCGGCGCTGCCCGACGTGCCGCCCATCGTCGGCACGGTCTTTCCGGACTCGCCCGCCGCCGAAGGGGGTCTGTTGACCGAAGACGAGGTCCTGGAGGTCGATGGCGAGGCGGTCGACACCTGGGACGACGTCCAGTTCGCCATCATCGCCTCGCCCGAGCGGGACGTGAAGTTTCGAGTACGACGCGGAGAGAGTGAGATCGACCTGGTCGTCCGCCCCTCGAAAGTGCCGCGCTACGAGTTTGGCGATGCCGGTGTGCTTCCGCAGATGTTGCCGACCATCAGCCAGGTGGGCTCCGGCACGCCGGCCGAGGCGGCCGGCTTCTTGCTCGGAGACGAGGTGCGGGGCATCGATGGCCGAGGCATCGGGAGCGGCAACGACCTCGTCTCCTACATCGAGGTCCGAGCCGGCCAGAGTCTGGAGATCGAGATTGCGCGGGCGGGGGAGATCCTGACCCTCACCGTGGTGCCGGCCCTAGAGGGGGACGTCGGTCGCATCGGCGTCGGCCTGTCCCACTTCCAACGCTTCCCTCCCGGCGAGGCGTTCGTTCAGAGCCTGCGCTTCAACTGGCAGATCACCCAGAGGACTTTCCAGGTTCTGGGCAAGATCCTCACCGGTCAGATCGCGGCCAGGAGCGCTCTGTCGGGGCCGCTCGAGATCGCCAAGATGAGCGGTGCCGCCGCGCGCGCCAGCTTCGCCAGCCTGCTGCAGTTGATGGGCTTGATCAGTATCTCGATCGCCATCCTCAATCTGCTGCCGATACCGGTTCTCGACGGAGGCCAAATCACGGTTCTCCTGATCGAGACCCTGAGGCGCCGCGACCTCTCGCTTGGCCTCAAGGAGCGCATTCAGCAGGTCGGATTTGTGCTCATCCTGATGCTGATGGGACTGGTGCTATATTTTGACTTTATGAAGATCATCCCGCCGGACCTGTTCTCCGGCTCGTAGGAGTCCTTCGAGAGCACCACAACGTAGCGAGGAAGGCACTATGGCGCAATCATTGTCGGTGGGCGACGAGGCTCCGAATTTCGATCTGACGTCGACCGAGGACGTGCTGTTGATGCTGCGCGACGAGTGCGTGCGCACCGCGGTCGTTCTCTACTTCTTCCAGGCCACCGAGGGCGAGGCGGTGCGCGACGATCTGCTGTCGTTGGCACGGCGCTGGGAGGAGCTTACGGCTCTCGACGCGCGAGTGCTCGGCGTCTCGCGGGCCAAGCTGCCAGCGCTCAAGGAGCTCCAGAAAGAGCTGCACCTGCCTTTCCCTCTGCTCTCGGACGATCGCGGTTTCGCCGGTGCCTATGGCCTGGCTGAGGCGACCGATGACGGCTCCCCAGCCGGGGTACTGGCGGTGGTCGATCGCCGTCAGGCACTGGTGCTGTTGGAGGCTGCCGCCGGCTCTGTAGAGAGCGCCATGACGGAAGTGCTCGAGTCGCTCGCCGCCCTCCCTTCGCCGGCCGCCAGCCTGCCGCGCAAGGTCGTCAACTGGTGGGTCGATCGTTGGGTCAACTAGCCCGATGAGGGCTCGACTACTGCGCGCCGGCGGCTGGCTGGCCTATACCGGTGTTCTGCTCTTTCTCTTCGCGGCCGCGGGATACATTTCGTTTAGCCGTTTCGTGCGCAGCGGCGGCACCGAGGTGCCGGATCTCGTCGGCCTGCCCTTCGAGCAGCTGGCCGAGGCAGTCGCCGACTACGGTCTGGACTACCGCAGCAAGGAGGGGAGCGAGCGCTACGACGACGCGGTGCCTTTTGGCCACGTGCTGTTGCAGTCGCCTCCGGCGGGCAGCTTGGTCAAACGCGGCGCCAGGGTCGATGTGGTCCTGTCGCTGGGTTCGCAGTTGATGGCGGTGCCCGACGTGCGTGGCGAGGCTCTGCAGGCTGCGCAGGTGACTCTGGCGGCGGCCGGCCTGGCGGTTGGCCGCACGGCAGGAGTGCATACCGTGCGGGCCCAACCCGGAACGGTATTCGAGCAGTTCCCACCTCCGGGCGAACGGGT
>JAPUJD010000157.1 GCA_027296385.1 Acidobacteriota bacterium
TGCGACGATCGCGACGCCTCGGCGGCGAAATCGAGCCGGCCCGCCCGGACGCCCGCTGCGATGCGGTCGAGCTCCTCGTAGAGCTCGAACCACTGCCGGCCTTCGGCTGCGAACCGGCGGACGAGAATCCGCAGCCGGAGCAAGCGCGGCGACTGGAAGCGCTTCGCGTTCTTCTCGTAGTGGGATCGCAGCAGCGAATCTTCGAGTTTCTCGAGGTGCGCCCGGCGCCGGCTCCGGTAGGCTAACTCCACCCGTGCCGTTTGCTCGATGCGCTCGCGCTGCGCTGCCAGATCGGGCTCATCGCCGAGCTCCAGCCGCTCGGCCTCCCACAGAAACAGCTCCTGAGTCGCGGCCCGTACAAGGTGCTCTCGCAACGGGACACTACGCTGCTCGTTGAACCCCAATCCGAGAATACGCTCGAGGAACTCCCCTCGAGTCATCTCGGTCTCGCCGAGGGCGAAGAGTACGGTGTCGTCCTCGCCGTCGAGGCCGTCGGAGTCGTAGTGGGCGCCGGAGGCCTGGCGGAGCTCGTCGAAGTACTCGGCCAGGGTCGCTTCCGTCTCCTGCCTTTCGAAACGCCGGCGGAGTCTGGAGCGAGCCTCGGAGAATTCCATGTGAAACGGCTCGAGGCGGTTGTCCACCTTGAAGATGTGGAAGCCGGTGGGCGTGCTCACGACCTCACTGATCTCGCCCTCGGCCAGGGCCCAGACGATCCGATCCACTTCGGGGCCCAAGGCTCCCGGGTCCAGCCGGCCGATGAGCCCGTCCAATTGTGCGGTCTCGGATTCGGATTGGTTGCGGGCGAGCTCGATGAAGCTCGCGCCCTCCTGGAGCTGCCGGTGAAGCTCTTCGATCTGGCGGCGTGCCGTTTCCCGCTCGTCAGCGGAGGCCTGCCGCGTCGTGCGCTTGAAGATGTGGCGCACCCGGATCTGCGGCCCGTGCCCGAACTCTTCGGGGTGCTCGTCATAGAACCGGCGCAGCTCCTCGTCGGTGACCTGCACCCGCTCGGCGACCCTGTGGTCGCGGACGTGCGCCGTGAGCACCGGATCCCATCGACTCCTGACGAAGAGCTGGCCTTCCTCGGTTGCCAGCAGGTCCGCCGCGGTGGCCTCTTCGGCGAGCCGGCGCGCTACCAGCATCTCCTCGAGAAGCTCGCGGCGCCAGTCGACGAGCTCCTGTCCCTGCGCGGGCTGCCGCCGCCGCTCCGGCAACGATAGGATGTAGGTCTCCAGGCCACCCACCGTGGTGTCGCCATAGACAGAGCGAGCCACGACGTCCGGCGGTGCAGGCCCTTCGCCACACGAGAGGAAGACCACTCCGCAGACGAGGAGCGGCAGGCGGCAGAGTCGACGCTGTCCGGGGAGAACGACCATAGGGCTGGCGGAGAGTACAAGCCGGAGGCTCTGCCGTCCATAGTGTCGCAGACCGCGCTACCGGGTGAGGCGGCGATCGATCTCTTCGGCCCACCGGGCCCAACGCGGCGGGTAGTGCTGGCCTTGAAGAAACTTCCTCGCAGTGGCGTCGCCAGCTGGCGAACGCAGCCGCTGAGGCATCCGCGAAAGGTCGGACAGCGCGGCGAGGGCGCCGGTCGGCAACCCCGCTCGGTCGGCCGTGAACGCGTACAGCGTCAGCGCCGGGGCACTCGACCGGTGACTGAGGAGCGCGTCGAGAAGCGACAGGGCCTGCCGGAGGTGCTCCCCCTGAGCGGAGCGGGCCCGCCACTGCGCGCGCAGGTGCAAGCCCTCCCAGTAGTGGGTTCCACTCGGGGCGAGCTCGGCCAGCCGACCGTCGAGCCGCCGCAATCGCCCCCAGTCGGCCGCCGCGGCGGCGCGCCAGCCGGCAACGATGAGGCTCTCGACCGCCGTCAGGTCTCGCAGTGCGGCCGGCGGTGGGTCGCCGCGCGCGACCGAGGCCCTGGCCGCTGCGAGAGTCGCAGCTCGCAGGACGTCGTCCCGGGGAGCGATCTCGAGAGCGCTGGAAAGCAGCAGCTCTTTGTCTAGTAGGGCGCCGGGCACGGGTAGAAAGCTCAGCGCCAGCTGACGGCGTGCCGGATCGGGCTCGGCATTCGCCACTCGCTCTACGCGGTCGGGCTCGAAGAGTCGTTGCACGAGGGCCAAGCGGTCCAGCGCGCCGACAGCGGCAACCAGAGGGTCTTGCTCTGCCAGGACCTCCCGCCCCAACGAGCGCGCAAGGCCGCGACCGAGAACGCGCGGCGAACGGCTCGCCAACACGTTGCGATCGTCGGTCACCAGCTGCGCATCTCGCGCTGCCCGACGGACGCCGGCCGAGCTCAGAACCCAGCGCGCCGCCACGTCCTCGAGCCGCCCGACGCCGAGCGCCGCGAGCTCGCCGCGTAGCGGCTCTGGCAAGCTGAGCTTCAACGAGTCGTCCGAGGCGAGGAAGATCAAGGCCGCGCCGGTCGGGGGCCGATAGACCTCGACGTGCGCGAAGACGTCGGCCAACGTTGCCAGCACGGAGCGCAGCAGCTCCTCGTCGACGAACGGCAGTCCGAGCCACTGAGCCAAGACGCCGCGGGGTCGCAAGCGAGCGCGCACGGCGACGAAGAACTCGCGGGTATAGAGGTTGGCCGCGCCGGCGGTCCACGGGTGGGAAGGCTGGGAGATCACGACGTCGAACTGCCGCCGGCTGCGGTTGAGCACGTCGCGGGCATCGTTGATGACGAGCTCGACGCGGGGGTCCACCAAGGGGTCGACCCGACGCTGGGAAGCGACGCTGCGGTTGGCGTTGACGACCTGCCGCTCGATCTCGATGACGGCCACGCGGTCGACCGTTGGCGGAATGGACTCGACGGTCGTGCCGGCGCCGAGCCCGATGACGAGAACATCCTCCGCCTCCGGCCGCGCCAGAAACGGCAACATCCCGAGCCATCGGGTCACCAGATAGCGACTCGGCGAGATGCCGAGAGGTTGTATCGAGCCTTCGGCCAGGCCGTTGGTTCGCAGGCTCCATTCACCTTCGAGCTCGGTGAGGACGACCGAACTGCTGGTGCCGAGCGCGGCAAACACGACGCCATCGGGACTAGAGCTGCCGGTCAGAGGGCTGAATGTCAAGACGCTGTGGGCATTCGGCAGCGGTAGGAGGACCAGACACGACACCAGGACGCCGGTGGTGGCGATCAGCACCCGACGGGCTCGCGTCCTCCACGCCGCGATCGCCGCGGCGAGCAGACTGAGACCGATGAGTAGCTCCTGCGATCCACCAAAACCGAGGCGTGGAAAGACGACGAGAGCGAGGAAGAGGCCGCCGGCGAGGTTGCCCGCCGCCGTGAGCTGATAGGCGCGGGCTACCGTCGGGGCCGCCTGGTTGGCACTGCGAGCCCGTGCGTTGATGGCGAACAGGAAGGCCGCACCGGAGCCGACGGCCATGGGCAGCATCGTTACGGTGGCGATCACCGCTCCGCGCAGCAAGCGGTCGCCGAAGGCCATGATCGCCGGCTGC
>JAPUJD010000158.1 GCA_027296385.1 Acidobacteriota bacterium
GAAGGTGCCCGAGGTCGCCGAGCCGAACGTGCCGGCAAACTCCACCACGTCTTCGTCCGCGCCGGCTAACCGCGATGGGTCCAGACGAAGAAAGCGTAGAGCGCCGTCAGCACAGCCAGCGTGAAGAGGCTCAGACAGCCGTAGAAGATCGGGAAGAAGCGCCGGCCGCGACCATGGCGTGCCCACTGTTCCATCCTGGTCGTCTCCGCTGCCGTAGCCGACGGCCCGAGCTCGTCGGCAGCCGCGGCCAGGACTTCGAGATCGCCCAGCCAGCGCTCGAGATTCTCCGCGCTCAAGTCGGTGCGCGGGATAAAGCGACGCGAGTAGTGGACGGCGTTCGGCGTCACCCGGATCATCGGTGACACCCGTTCGGTCTCCTCCAGGAGGCGGTGCAGGCTCGCTTCGACCTGAGGCGCAGCAAGCCACTGCCTCAGCCAGTCGGGGTCGTCGCCGTAGACGGTGCAGTCCCGGGCTTCGGCGGGTGTCGGCTCGATCGGCTCGCGGGAGCTGACGGCCTTCGCGACGCGCTTCAGCAGTCGGCCCGGACGGTGGATGGCCGCGCGGGTGGCCGCTGCGCAGTCGAGGTAGATCTCGAACATCGGACCTTTCGAGAACCAAGCGTCAACCTGACGTCCTCTCCACGACCCGTGCCAACCGCGCAACACGCCGGTGACCTGATGACCCTCCAGCCCGATCGTTCTGAAGGCGCGGTCGAGCCGGCGCCCGCGAAGGTAGACGAAGACGAAGCCGGCGAACAAGACGAGCGCGACGAACACCATCGAAACCAGCGGCGCGAGGAAAGTCCGCAGGCCCCCGGGGCGCGCGTCTCGTCCCCCTAGAATCCAGAGCGTCGTCGCGAGCATGGCGATGCCGATCAGGCCTCCGGCCAGCGTGATCACGACGGAGCGCCAACATCCACGGCGCCTGGCTCGGTCGACTTTCTGCTCGTAGCTCATGCGCTTCTAGGCTTCAGGCCCGATATTCTCACGCCTCCTTCCCCGAGTCGCTCAGTGGATTCGACTGAGGTCTGCAACGGTGTCGAAGCCGGTATCGAAGGTCAGGATCTCTTCGACGCCGTGGGCTCGCATGACCGCCACGTGAAGAGCGTCTCGGGCCGAGAGTGCCTGACTCTCGAGGACCAGCGACTTGGCGTCGTCGACTTGCGGCAGGGCGATGGGGAAGACGTCGTCGACCAGGCCGTGGAGAGCTCGCCATGCGGCTTCGATCGCGTCGTGGCGGCGGATCGCGACGTACCGGTGCAGAATCTCCTGGAATACTTCGACGTCCGTCACTAGCTTCTCGCGCGCCTCGATGAGGCGGCGCAGCAACTGTTCGGCGCGATCCTTGTTCCGGTGCTCGGCCCCGACTAAATACATCGGGATGTTCGAGTCGACGAAAATCAAGGTCTCGACCGGGCCAGATAGCCGGCCTCGATCTCCGCCAGCATGCGGTCGATGTCACCGGAGGGGAAGGCGTGGCGGCGAGCCCTTGCGAGCACTTCGAGCTTGGCTTCGACGCCGCCGATCGGTTCATCGGCGCGAGAAGCGCGCAAGCTCTGGCGCACCCACTCGGCAACTGTCATGTGCTTGCGTGCTGCAATTCGCCGAATCTCCTCTAGCTCCGACTCGTCGAGAAGTACCTGGAGACGCTTACTCATGCAATGAGTATAAATGACTAAGACTAGTGAGTCTACTCGGGGCGGCGGAGCGCCTCCACCAGCTCCTCCGCCGCCACCCGTGCGACCCGGGAGCCCGAAGCGGTCGGGCTCGAGCTCGGTCGACCGACTATGCCACGCCGGAGCTGGTCCTCGACCGCGGCGACTATCTCCCGCGCCTTCTTTGACATGCGGCTACCCCCGATCAGTTGTGCCCAGGTTGACGAAGGCAGCGATTCTACTCGCCGAGGAGCGCAGCGGTGAAGCGCTCCACGTCGGCCGTCTCGTTGGCCACGGCTCTCATCGTCAATGCACTCCACCGCCGTGGTCGGGATCGTCGTCGACGTCGAGATCGTGGGTGAGGACGAAGGTGTAGGCCGCCAGGCGCTCGCTCTCGGTCTCGCTGACCGCTTCGAAGACATATTCTCCGCTGCGCTCTTCACCCAGGGATTGCACGTAGGTCACGCGCTCGGGATCGATCAGGATCTCTCCCATCAGGCGCTTTCCGCGGATGACTTGGGCTACGTCGGCGTCACCCAACCGACCCAGGTACCAGTGCAAGTCGTCGTCGTCGAACAGCACGGTGTCCGGCGTCGCGACCCGCAGAAGACAGTTCAGGTGACTCTGCAGCCAGGCCCAAAAGGCGTCAAACGACAGCGTGTCCATGTCGACCTACGCTAACAGCACGAGCCAGAAGTCGCGAACCCCCGGGACTGCCGTGCGGGCTGCCGGCATCCTTCCCCCGGAGAAAAAACAGAGCCCTCCTGGCAAAGCGCCTACTGCAGCGAGAAGCGCACTGTGAGGTTGTAGAAGACCGGCACCGGAGCGCCGTTGCGCAGCGCCGGGCGGAACTTCCACCCCTGGGTCGCCAGGACCGCGGTCTCGGACAGTCCGAGCGGCAGCCCCTTGAGGACCCGCACGTTGGCGACATTGCCCAGCACGTCGATGATCGCCTCGAGGATGACGACACCTTGAATCCGACCCTGGCGCGCTTCCTCAGTGTAGATCGGAATCTCGCCCGCCAGCTTGATCGGCGGGGTGACTTCACCCCCTACCTGAACCGGCTGGCCGGCGCCACTCTCGATCGGCGGCGGTCCGTCCGGGATGAAGAAGTCGTCGATCCCCAGGTCGACGATGTCGTACTCCGGCAGCGGGATCTCCAGCTCCTCTCGCAGAATGGGCTCGGGCTCGTCGGGTGTCGGGTCCGGGATGGGTATGCGCTTCACCGCCTTGCGAGGCATGGGCGGCGCTTGCCGGGTGACGGGCTCCGGCTGCTTGAACCGCAGCTGGCGCACCGCGAAGACCGCCCGCTCGGGGGCCTGCCAGTCGGGCCGTTGAGGCTCGAAGGAGAAGTGCACCAGAAAGAGGGCGACGTGCAGTGCGATGGCGCCGGCTATCGCCCAGCGCATTCCGCGGCGCTCACGGGCCTCATCGACCTCGAGATTCGGCACGTAGCCGAGATGGATCCGGATCACCCTCTCCGGTTCACCATTGATGCGCTGCCAGGTGCGACTGTTCTCGAACATCGGTGCTCTCCCGGCCCGGTGGACTCGGGCTTCTCCTATCAATACGAACCATCCTGCGGCGCGGTTTCTTCCGCTGCCGGGGTCGCTCGTGGCGCCCTGAGGGCGGGGCTGCAGGTCGCGTCTAGGCCAGAATCGCCGCCATCGTGGCGCCGTCTACGTTGCCGCCGCTCAGGATCACGCCCACCCTGCCTCGGGCCTCGACGGCACCGCTCAGCAACTCCGCGACGCCCAGGGCGCCCGACGGCTCGACGACCAGCTTGGTGCGAAAGAAGAGGAAGCGGGTGGCCTCGATGATCGCCTCCTCGGAAACGGTTCGCATGGCGTCGACATGCTGCCGGATCAACTCGAAGGTGAGCTTGCCCAGCGACTCGGTGCGGGTCCCGTCGGCGATGGTCGGTGGGTTGCGCACGGTTTGGATCCGGCCGCTGTAGAAGGACCGAGTGGCGTCGTCGGCCACCTCGGGCTCGACGCCGATGACCTGACAGTCGGGGGCAAGACCCTTGGTGGCGACGACCGAGCCACTCAGCAGTCCACCGCCACCGCACGGCACCAGCAGATAGTCGAGCTCGCCGACGTCCTCGACCAGCTCGAGTGCCGCAGTGCCCTGACCGGCGATGATGTGGGCATGGTCGAAGGGCGGGATCAGGGTGTACCCTTTGTCCTCCAGCAGGCGGCCCGCCACCTCACGGCGACTGAACTCCTCGCGGTCGTACTCCACCACCCGAGCGCCATAGCCCCGCGTCGCCGCCAGCTTGGTCACCGGAGCGTCCGTCGGCATGACGATCGTGGTGGAAACTCCCAGCAGGCGGCCGGCCAGCGCCACGCCCTGGGCGTGATTGCCGGACGAGTAGGCCAGGACGCCGCGCTCACGCTGGGCGGCCGAGAGCTGCGAGATTGCGTTGTAGGCGCCGCGGATCTTGAATGCGCCTACCCGCTGGAAGTTCTCGCACTTGAGGAAGACCTCGGCTCCGACCTTCTTGTCGAGGGTGCGCGAGGTGACGACTGGCGTGCGATGCACGATACCCTCGAGGCGTTCGGCGGCGGCGCGGATCTCGTCGAACATGGTGAAATAGAGTAGCAGCCGAGAGCCATCACCGATCCGGCCTTCGCCGGGCCCGAGGAGCGCAGTGGACCTGAGACCCAACGAGACCGAAGCTAACGATCGCGACCTCGGCTTTGGTTCGGAGGTCGCGGCTCGATCCCAACGCCGCTTCATCAATCCCGACGGCAGCTTCAACGTCGAACGCCATGGCCTCGGCTGGCGCGCCAACCTCAGTCTCTACCACCAGTTGATCTCGATGAGCTGGCTGCGCTTCGTCGGCCTGGTGGTCGCGCTCTATCTGCTGATCAACGCCGTCTTCGCCCTGGCCTACGTCGCTTGCGGTGCCCAGGCCCTGGCGGGGGCGATCTCGGGGCCGCTCGCCGCGCGCCTGCTGCAAGCGTTTTTCTTCAGCGTCCAGACCTTCTCGACCGTCGGCTACGGCGGCGTCGAGCCGGCGTCGCTCGCGGCCAACATCGTGATGACGGTCGAGTCGGTGACCGGCCTGCTGTCGGTCGCCCTCGTCACCGGTCTCGTCTTCGCCCGCTTCTCGCACCCGGTTGCCGACATCGTCTTCAGCCGGCACGGGATCGTGGCTCCCTATCGCGGCATCACGGCGTTCGAGTTCCGTATCGCCAACAGCCGGCGCAACCAGATCGTGGACCTCCAGGCGCGGGTGATCCTGGCGACCCTCGACCCCGAACGGCCCGGCAAGCGGATCTTCCGCCAGCTGCACCTCGAGCGCGACAAAGTGAGTTTCTTCCCCCTCTCGTGGACCGTGGTGCACCCCATCGACGATGACAGCCCGCTGGCCGGCCTCGCGCCTACCGACCTCGAGCGCATGGAGGCGGAATTCCTCATCCTGCTGAGCGGTTTTGACGAGACGTTCTCCCAGATCGTGCACACACGATCCTCTTACAAGGCACACGAGATGCGCTGGAACGTGAAGTTCTCCAGTATGTTCGAATCCACTCCGGAAGACCGCTCCGTCGCCATGGACATCTCTCGTATCCACGAGCTCGAGGAGGTGGAGACACCGGCTGCCTCGGCGTCGTGAGAGGCGTCGCTCTCGGCGTTCTCGTCGCCCTTTCCGAGCTCGCTCTGCCAGCGGCGGAGCTAGGGACACTAGAGCTAAAACACGTCGCCCTCGAGCTGCCCGGGGCACCGGTCCAACTGATCCCGCTGGAGATTGACGGAGACCCGGCGCCTGAGCTCGCCATTGTAGTCGTCTACACGGCGTGGGACGAGATCGCGGTCGAAGAGACCAGCAGGATCGACGAGGTCGAGGGCCTCGTCGCCGTCCTGACGATCGTGCCGGCCTTGCTCGAGAACCGTGAGCTGCGCCTCTACGACCGCCTGAGCGACGGCACCTGGGATCTGCTGGCCGAGCCGTTCGAGCTCGACACCGACATCGTGACGATCGAATCGACCACGCACCCGGCGCTACCGCTGGTGGCGCTGACCGACGATGGCGCTGATGGCCTGCACTGGATCGTCGACGAGAGCGGCTCGCGGCTCGAACGTCGACCCTTGGTGAGAGCAGCCACCGCGATGGCTGGCAGCGGCGCCTTCCTGCCCCGCCTGTCCTGGGTTCACGACCTGGACGGCGACCCATGGCCCGACCTGTTGCTCCCGGTCCCCGGTGGCTGGCGGCTCTACCGCGGCCACGAGACCGGCTTCTCGACCGCCGCCACGGCGGCACTGGCGAGCCCGAGGTTCGACGACACCGAGACCCCTTGGCGACGCGACATCCCCTTGCCGGAGGTGCGGGACGTCGACGCTGACGGCCTGGCCGACATCCTGATCCCCCACCCCGTCGCCGGCTGGTCGACTTTCTACGTCTTTCTCAACCTAGGCGACGGTACTTTCGGCAGCGCGATTGGCCCACTCGGCGACCCGGAGACGGCTGAGAAGGAGGACTCGGGTCCACGTACTGTGTTCTTCGACGACCTCGACGGCGACGGCCGGGCCGAGTACGTGACCCAGGACGAGATCGAGCTCGACGAGAAAGCGGGAATGCGCCGGGAGATGGCCCATGCCAAGAGCCCGCCGCAGCGCTATCAGCTCTTCGACATGACGGCAAGCCTCGGGCGCGCTACCGAGCCGCGGCGCGAGCTCTTGGCACAGGGCTACTCCTTTCCCGGTGGCTCGGACATCCGCCTGCCGGGCGGGTTGTGGGATCTCGATGGCGACGGTCGGCGCGACCTGGTCACGCTGACGCTCGATTTCTCATTTCTTCAGGCGTTTCGAATCCTCGTCGCGCATAGCCTCTCGATCGGCCTCGACTTTCATATCCTCTGTCAGCAGGCCGACGGCTCGTTCGAGCCTGTGGCCGGCCTCGACCTCTCGGGGCGATTCCGGCTCAACCTCAACGACTTCCGGCAAGGTCAACTGTCGATGTTCGACGGCGATTTCGATGGCGACGGCCGCAAGGACTTCGTCCAGATCGGCCGCGGCCGCAAAGTGACGATCCACCGCGGCAGACCCGGGTGCCGCTTCCCGACCAAGCCGGACCTGGAGATCGAGCTCGTCGAGGCGCCCAAGGACCTCGCTCTGGTCGACGTCGCCGATCTCGACGGCGATGGTCTGTCGGACCTCTCGATCATTCAACCTCGGACCAAGCGGCAACGCAACGCGACGCGGGCACAGGCACCGGTGAGGCTGGACCTCTACTTGAGCGGCGGCCAACCGTGAAGCGCCGGCTCGCAGTCATGATCTTGATCGCCGGCGTCCCACTGGTGTCCCGTGCCGGGACTCTGGCAGCCCAGGAGCACGCCGACACCCATCCGCCGGCCGGCGTCACTCTGACCGCCATGGACGGTGCCCGGCACTACGAGGCGGCGGTACCCGGCCAACTGCTCGACTGGGCCGCGCCGCTCGGCCGCGACGGTCGACGCGAGCTCTTCCTGCTGGCGGCTCCCGAGGACGACGAGAACGATCGTCGCACCCTCTTCCGGCTCGAGTGGACCGACCGACGCCTGACTGCGCTGCTGACCCGTCTCGCGCCGGAGTTCGATCGCTTGCTGGCACTCGACCTCGACGGCGATGGGCAGGAAGAGCTGCTCCTCGGTCGACCGGGGCGGATCTTTACCGCCAAGCCGCTCGATGGCAGTGCACCGCCGGAGCTCACGCGTCTATTCAGCGCACCGGGCGTCGACCTGGCGGCCATGCTGCCGGTCCGCGGCGCCGGGGCCGAGCGCGGCCATCTGTCGCTCCCCGGAGTCGGGTTGATGCGCCACTTCTCGCCCCGGACACAGGCCTCCGGCTGGGGCCTCGCTCGCCGTCG
>JAPUJD010000159.1 GCA_027296385.1 Acidobacteriota bacterium
GCTGTAGCGTTTGGCGTGGGCCACCCAGGAGTCTGAGTAGGAGGAGAAGTAGGCGTAGTCCGAGAAGATCGCCTCGGCGGTCTCGAACTCGGGGAGCTGGACGAGGAAGCACTCGCCGCAGACGTAGACGGTGAGCGGGAAGCGCGGCTCCATCGCCAGCATCTGCTCGGGCTCGAGAAAGGAGTTGGCGAGCGGCGAGGAGCCGAGATCGGCGAAGACATGTTCCAGCTGGGCGTTGCAGAACCGGCAGTTCAGTTCCATTCGTGGGTTCCTCTGGTGGGCTCGAAGGCCACGGGCGGCAGAATGGTAGCGCAGCGCCGGAGCGAAGCCCAAGCAGTGCTATCCTTCGTCCTCGGGAGGTGTCGATGACCGTTGACCCGGAATTGCTCGAGATCCTTGTCTGTCCGAAGACCAAGGGAGAGCTGGAGCTCGTCGAGCTGCCGGCCGAAGTGCGGGCCGATCTCATCGAGAAGTACCGCATCCATTTCCGCGATGAGGAGCCGGTAGTGGAGGAGGCCCTCTATTGCGCCGAGTCCGGGCTGGTCTACCCCGTTGTTTCAGACATCCCGATCATGCTGGTTGAGGACGCGCTACCGGCAAGTGCGATCGGCCGATAACCGAGCTCAAGTGCCCGTTTGCCGGGCGCATCCGTCAGACGAAGGGAATCCGATCAGTGCGAGGGAACGGCGAAGCGGCCGCCGTCCGGCGAGTAGGCTACACCGCGTACGCCCTGCACCTGTGGACGGTGTTCGGCCTCTTCCTGTCGAACCTGGCGGGCGTCGTGACGCTCGCTGCCTGGGTTACGACCCGACCCCGCCTCGACGGGCGCGGTCGCGCGGTGCTCTGGCCGATCGGGCTCTACTCGATCTGCGTGCTGCTCTCCGTTGTCTTCTCGAGCGATCCTCAGCGCTCGCTCATCGGCGCGCGCGGGCTCATCTCCCTCGCGACCCTGCCGCTCGGGCTGGTCTTGGTGCGTGGCGTAAAGCAGGCCCGTGCCATCGTCGACGGGCTGATCATCATGGCCACCTTCTCTGCGCTCTGGGGCCTGTCCCAGCTCTTTTTCGGTTACGGCGGCATCGATCAACGCATCCGGGGGCCTTTCTCCCACTGGATGACCTTTTCCGGCGTCCTGCTCATCGCCAACCTGTTGCTCATCGCTCAGCTGGTGTCGGGCAACGGCATCCGCAAGGCCTGGCGCTGGCTCGCCCTGCTGGCGATCAGTCTGGGGCTAGTGGGTTGCTTGACCCGGGGGGCGTGGATCGCCGGGACGCTGGCGGTGGTGGTGGTGCTGCTGCTGCGCGCACCGCGTTGGCTGGCAGTCTTCGCGCCGCTGCTGGCGGTGGTGCTCTTGCTGGCGCCGACACCGGTGCGCGTCCGCGTCGCCTCGATCGTCGATCTGGAGCACTTCTCGAACTACGACCGCCTTTGCATGATCGAGGCGGGTTGGCGGATGGCGCGTGAGCGGCCGGTGTTCGGCCACGGGCCGGAGATGGTCCGGGAGCGGTATCCGATCTACCGGCATCCAACCGCGCCGCGGCACTGGGTGCCACACCTGCACAACAACCTGGTGCAGCTCGCGGCCGAGAACGGGCTGGTGGCGACGGCCGCGTTCGTCTGGTTCATGACCGCCGCCGCGTGGGTGGCCTACCGCCGCTACGTGCGCCAACGGCGCTCCGGCGGGGGTGGCTCGGACCTGTACCTCGGCGCCCTCGGCGCCCTAATTGCCTTCAACGTTGCCGGGATGTTCGAGTTCAACTGGGGTGACACGGAGGTCCAGCGCCTGGCGCTGTTCCTGGTTGCGCTGCCTTTCTGTGCCGACGGGGAGGAAACGGCGTGACCGCATCGTTCGTCGAGTTTGCCCGCGCGTTGCGGCCAGAGGTCGAAGCGGAGCTCGACCGCCGCTTGCCGGCACGGGAGGAAGCGCCGGCGGTGCTGCACCGGGCGATGCGCTACAGCGTCTTCGCGGGCGGCAAGCGAGTTCGCCCCGCTCTCGCGGTGCTCGTCGGAGAGACCTTCGGTGCCGCCCGCGAGCTTCTGCTGCCCGGCGCCGCGGCGCTCGAGATGGTCCATACCTTCAGCCTCGTGCACGACGACCTGCCGGCTCTCGACGACGATGACCTGCGGCGCGGCCGGCCGACGGTCCATCGGGAGTTCGACGAAGCGACCGCCGTCCTCGTCGGTGACGCGCTGCTCAACCTGGGATTGCACCTCTTGATGGAGCAGCCGGCAGCCGCACCGGCGCAGACTCGCCTGCGAGCGGCGTCGCTGGTCGCTGAAGCGGTGGGCACCTTCGGCATGATCGGCGGCCAGATGGCCGATCTCGAAGCCGAGGCCGATTGGCCGGCGTCACCCCAAGACGCCCTCGAGGCCATCCACCGTCGCAAGACCGGAGCGTTGCTGACGGCCGCTTTACGCCTCGGCGGAGCGTATGCGGGAGTCGATGGCGCGAGCGACGAGCTGCTGGCCGATCTCGGCGGCCGCCTGGGTTTGATGTTTCAGATCGGCGACGACCTGCTCGACGTCGAGGGCGACTCGGCAACGCTGGGCAAGACGGCGGGCAAGGACGAGAACGCGCGCAAGTTGACTTATCCGTCGCTCTACGGGCTCGACGGCAGCCGGCGGATGCTGGTCGAGGTCAAGGGGGAAGCGCTGGAGCTCGTGGCCGGCTTGCCGCGCGGCCTCGATCTGTTCACGACCCTCGTCGAATATCTGTCGAATCGCGACCGATGACTCGCCTCGACCAGCTGCTGGTACAGCGCGGTGACTTCACGTCGCGGGAGCGCGCGCGGCGGATGATCATGGCGGGCAAGATCCGCGTCGACGGACAGGTCGTAGACAAGCCCGGTGCCGCGATCGGCGCCGACGCCGAGCTCGAAGTCCTGGCGCCGGCCGAGCCCTACGTCTCGCGTGGCGGCCGCAAGCTGGAACACGCGCTCGATCACTTCGGGGTCGAGGTTGCCGGCCGGGTATGCCTCGATGCCGGCGCCTCGACCGGCGGCTTCACCGACTGCCTGCTGCAGCGTGGCGCCTCCCGCGTCTACGCCGTCGACGTCGGCTACGGCCAGCTCGACTACAGACTACGGCAGGACGAGCGGGTGGTGGTGATGGAGCGCCTCAACGCGCGCTACCTCGAGCCGGGAGACCTGCCCGAGAGCGTCGACCTGGCGACCTTCGACCTGTCCTTCATCTCGTTGGTTAAAGTGGTGCCCGTAGTGGCGGATCTGGTGAAACCCGGAGGGTCGTTGATCACGCTGATCAAGCCTCAGTTCGAGGTCGGCAGGGGCCGCGTCGGCAAGGGCGGGATCGTGCGCGACGAGACCTTGAGACAAGAGGTGATTGCCCAGCGGATAGCCCAACTCGTCGACTCCGGCCTGCGCTCGGCCGGGTGGGTCGACTCGCCGATCACCGGTGCGCGGGGAAATCTCGAGGCGCTGGCCTTGTTTGAGAAACCGTGATGGGCGAAGCCACGAGCCGGTTCGAGAACATCGCCGTCGTCGCCAAGCGCGCGAGTCCCGACGCCGAGCAGACGGCGCGGGAAGTTGCGGACTGGCTGCGACGCCGTGACACCGACGTCGCAGTCGACTGCGACACCGGCAGCGGGCCGCCAGGCATCCTGGCCAGCAACGGCGACTTCGATCTGGTCATCGTGCTCGGCGGCGACGGCACGTTGCTCTCGGTGGCTCGAAGCCTGCCGTCGCCGGTGGCGATCCTGGGCGTCAACCTGGGCCGCCTCGGGTTTCTCACCGAGATCGGGCGTCACGAGCTCTACCCGTCCCTGGTCGAGGTGATGGACGGGCGCTTCGCCGTCGAATCGCGGTCGCTGATGGATCTCGAGGTGCGCCGGGCCGGCGGCGAGGTCGAGAGCTACCGCCTCTTCAACGACGCGGTAATCGCCAAGAGCGCGCTGTCGCGGATCATCGAACTGACCCTCAGCGTCGGCGGCGATCTCGTCACGACCTACCGCTCCGACGGGTTGATCATCTCGACCCCGACGGGATCGACGGCCTACAACCTCTCGGCCGGCGGACCGATCGTCAGTCCGACTCTGCCGGTGACGGTCCTGACCCCGATCTGCCCCCACACTTTCTCGTTGCGGCCGATCGTCGTTGCCGACAGCAATACGGTCGAAGTGACGCTCGACACCCAGCAAGAGAAGGTCTTTCTCACCATCGACGGCCAGGAGGGTACGAAGCTCGAGTACCGCGACACCGTGCGCGTCGAGCGCTCTTCCGTCGAGGTGCACCTGGTCAAGGTCAGCGGCCGCTCGTTCTACGACAATCTGCGCCAGAAGCTGCACTGGGGAGAGTAGCGGGCTCCGTGGGGTCGGCCGGGGCCGGTCGAGACGAGGCGATGGCACCGCGCAAGCGACGGCAGCGCTCAGTGGTGCTCTGGGCGGTTCTGGTGGCCCTCGCCGCCCTGGCGGGGACGGCCGTCTGGGTGGTGCGTTTCGCCGCCGCTTCCTACGTGCGCCAGCGCGTCGAGAAGGAGCTGGCACAGCGCCTGGATCTCGAGGTGTCGATCGAGGCCGTCGAGCTCGGCTGGTTCCCGCCCGAGGTCCGAATTCTCGGCTTGCGAGCGGTCGAGCCCGGGGCCGAGGAGCCTTTGTTCGAGGTCCACAGCGTGATCCTGGAGGCGCGCTGGAGCGAGTTGTCGAACCCGCCGTGGCGCCTCCACGCGGTGCGAGCCGAGAGACCCCGGCTCCGGGTGGAAATTGCCGAGGACGGTTCGCACAACTTGCCGCGACTCTCCGCCGGCCCCGGGGGGAGAGGGGGCGGTGGTCTCGCCATTGGCGCGGTGGAGATCGTCGATGGCGCGGTATTCCTGGGTGAGCGGCGAGTGCCGGTCGATCTGGCCTTGCGGGATCTGAGGGTCCACGCGGCCGGCGCCGGCGAGCTCGAAGCGAGTGACGTGGCGATCGTCTTGCCGACCGGCGCGACCTACTTCGGCTCCGTAGCGGCCCGGGGAACCTGGCGCGACGGGCAGCTCACCCTCCTCGGCGGTCGGCTCAGCGGGCCCGATCTGCGCGTGGCCATAACCGAGGGCATCGTGCGTTTGGCGGGAGATTGGCGCGTGTCGTTTCGCGCCGAAGGGCGTCTGCAACTGCTGCAGAGTCTCGGCATCGACGCCTCGAGTCTGGACGGCCACTGGCACTTCGACGGAGAGCTGGCGGGAGAGGAGGGCTGGCGGCTCAGCGGTCGAGTCTCGAGCCCCCGAATCGAGTGGAACGGCCTCGCTCTCGAGGGGCTGACCGCCAATCTCGCGGCCGACGCCCGAGCACTCCGGCTCGAGAACGTCCGCGGCCGCTTCGGCGGTGGCGCCTTGCGCGGCAGGGTGGAGGCTCGGTGGGCCGAGGCCGGCCGGCCGGTCGTGGCCGAGCTCAGCGTTGGCGAAGGTGATCTGGCGGCTCTTCTGGGGCAAGTGGGCCTCGAGGCGCCTGGCGTCGGCGGCCGCTGGTCGGGCAGCAGCAGTTACACCTTCGGCGCCGACGAGCCGCTGCTGGGAGTCGGTCACGGTGACTTCGAGATCGATCTGGCCGATCGGGCAGGCGAGAGTCTGTGGGCTCGCGGGCTTCGTCTCGACGTCGCCGACGGCGAGCTGCGCTTCGTGACTACCGGGGAGAGCGGCGACGGCGAAATGCTGGCGGCTAGCGGGCGCTATTCGCTGCTCGATCAGCGTGGCCGGATCGACTACCGGCTCGACACCAAGCGGCTCGGCTCCTGGCTCGATCTCGCCGTCGATCGTGGCGCAACCGAGGAGCAGATCTGGCTGCCGCGGGCCGGCCTGGGGGAGGTCGAAGGCAGTCTGCTACTCAGCTCGGCGGGCTGGAGCAGTCGCCTGGAGCTCCAGCTGCGGGATGTCCTGATGGGTGAGATCACGGCGCCGCGCCTCGGCGGTGCCCTCACGCTCTCAGGGCGCGGAGTGCACGACATGCGTCTCGACCTCGTGCGACCGCAGGGAGCGATATCCATCGTCGGCGACATCACCCTCGGCGAGGTAGGACAGCCGGCCGGGCTCGATCTGAACCTCGAGATCGATGGTTGGCCCGGGGCCGAGATCGGTCGACAGCTCGAGCTGCCCTGGTCCCTCGAAGGCTCGACCACGGCATCGGTGGCCTTGCGCGGTACCACCGAGGAGCTGACCGGCCGGGCGAGCTGGACTCTCCTGCCCGGCGAGGTGGCAGGCATTCCCGTCAGTGCCGTCGAAGGCGAAATGAGAATCGAGCCCGGCGCTCTGGAGCTCGAACGCCTCGACCTAAGGCTGGCCGGGGGCGTCGTCGAGGTGCGCGGCCGGCTGCCGCTAGAGGGCGACGGTATCGAGTTGACCTTCGCGTCGAGCGCGCTCGATCTGGCGGCTGCTCCGTTCGACGGCTGGCTGCCCGCCGCGACGCATGGCAGGCTGGGCCTCGCTGGGCGTTTCGAGGGAAGCTTCGAGCGGCCACAACTGATTCTCGATCTCGATGTGGATGGCCTGGTCTACGCCGGCCGCGAGGCGACCACGGCGCCGACCCGGTTGAGCGTGCGCTGGCTCGATCATCGCTTGACGGTCGAGGGCAGCGTCGGCGAGCTGCTGACGATCGCGGGCGGCGGCCAGCTCGACAGGGAGCGGGCCGATCTCGACCTTCGCCTGGAGAGCGGGCGGCTGGGCGGGCTCCTGGCCGGTGTTGTGGCGGGCGAGCTCGCCGGGCTAGGCGGCCGCTTCAGCGGCGGGATTCGCTTGCGCGGACCTCTGGCCGGGATCGAGCCCGAGATCTCCATCGACGAACTCGAGCTGACCTATGGCGAGCACCGCCTAGCGGCACTCGAGCCAATCACCGCTCGCTGGCGTGACGGCGCGCTCGAGGTCTCATCGTTGTTTCTCGGCGACGAGGCCACCGGCAGCGAGCTCTTTGTCTTCGGCCGGGTCCCTATCGACGAGGCGGAGAGCCTCGATTTGCGGCTGCAGGTGTCGATCGACACCCAATGGCTGGAGCTGCTGCTGCCAGACTGGCAGTTCGAGGGTGGGCGCTTCGATGGATTGGCCACGGTCGGCGGCAGCTTCGGGGCGCCTCTGGTCAATGGCCAGGGGGGGTTGAGGCAGGAGCGGATCCGTTTGCCGGGCCTGATACAGAGCGTCGAGCAGGCAAACGCCGTCTTCCTCTTCTACCCCGAGCAGGTGGTGATCGATGACGCGGAAGCGCGGTTTGCCGGTGGCCGGATCCGGATCGCCGGCGCTGTAGAGCCGTTCGCCGAGCCGGCTCTCGAGTATCGCTTCCAGGTGGTGGGCCAGGATCTGCAACTACGCTACCCGGAGGGCTGGCAGATTCATGCCGGTGGAGACCTGGTGGTCTCCTCGGTGGTCGACGGGCGCCAGATTCGCGGCCGGGTGACGCTCGCTCGGGCGACCTTCACCGAGGACGTGCCGGTCGGCGTCACCCAGCTGATCCGGGGCGCCTTCGAGCGCCGGCCGGAGGTCGTGGAGGAGGCGGACGAGCTCTTCGCCACGACGCAGCTCAACATCGCCGTCGTCGGGCCAGAGGCGCTGCGGATCCGCAACAACGTCGCCGACCTGCGGGGCGACGTCGATCTCGTCGTGCGCGGCTCTCTGGCGCGCCCGGTGATCTTCGGCGACGTGCGCATAGAGGCCGGTGGCACGCTGCTCTACTCGGGCAACGAGTACGAGGTGCTCCGGGCCGAGCTCAAATTCGTCAATCCCTACCGCATCCAGCCGGTGGTGGATCTGGAGGCGACGACTCGGCTGCGCGAGTACGACATCAACCTCAATCTCTCCGGCACGCTCGAGCGCCTCGACGTGGGCTTCGTCTCGAACCCGCCGCTGGCCGGCCTCGACGTCCTCAGTCTGCTGGCCGGCGGTGAGGAGCTGGTGGCCTCCGCCGACGCGAGAGCCGGCGGGGTGGCGGAGTCCTTCCTCTACGGCCAGGCGACGTCGGTCGTGGCGGAGCGGGTCAACCGCCTCTTCGGACTCGACAAGTTCCGTATCGATCCGCTGATCGGCGACTCAGGCGATCTGTCGTCCGCCCGGGTCACGGTCGGCGAGCGCTTGTCGCGGGATCTCTTCGCCACTTACTCGTACGATCCGTCGAAGACCGAGCTCCAGATCCTCCAGCTCGAGTGGCAGGTCAGCCGCCAGCTCACCCTGGTGGCGACGCAGAACGGCGACAGCAGCTACGCCATCGACGTGCGCTGGGAGAAAAGCTTCTGATGCCGCGGCCGTGGCCGAGGCTGATCCTCGCCCTCGTTTTGGGCGCAGTCGCGGGCGCCAGCGCCCAGGAGGCTCTAGTGCCGGTCGCCACGATCGAGCTGCGCAGCGACGTTGCCGTGGCACGGCCGCGGGACTTGTTGCGCTGGGTGGCTGTCGAGGTCGGCCAGCCGCTAAGGGCCGAAGCGGTTGCGCGGAGCCTGCGCAACCTGCACGCGGCCGGTATCGCGTCGCGGATCGAGGTCTACCGGGTGCGGCGCCCCGACGGCCTGGCGGTCGTCTTCGTCCTGCGCGGCAAGACGCTCATCGAGCGGGTGGAGTGGGTCGGAGAGTTGGGGCTGAAGGAGCGGCGGATCCGGGAGGCGATGGTGTTGGGCGAGGGTGAGCCGCTACTGGCCGATCGGATCTTCAGGAGCTTCTACCAACTGCGCGACCTCTACGAAGCGGAGGGCTTCCTCGACGCGTCTGTGCGACTGGAGGTGAAGGAGGACGAGGCGCGGCGGCGGGCGATCGTCACCTTCCGGATCGATAGTGGAGAGCCTTCGACCGTCGGCGCCGTCGAATTCGACGGCGACCTGGCGACGCTCGACGCGGCGGACCTGCGCGGGGTTCTGCACTCGAGTCGGGGCCGGCGCTACCGCGCGACGACGGTGCGCGACGACAGGGAACGGCTGGAGAACTGGCTGCTCGCCAGAGACTACCGCCAGGCGATCGTGACCCCGGCGACCGAAAGACGTCACGACAGCGGAACGGTTGACCTCGTCTACCCGGTAGCGCTCGGACCTCATTTCAGCGTCGAGATGACCGGCGCGGCTTTGCCGCGGGGTCGCAGCGACCTCGAGCCGCTGCGGGGCAGCGAGCGTTACGACGAGGCGACAATTCGCGGTGCAGTCGAGCGCATCGTCACCGGTTTCCAGGAGCGGGGCTACTACGAGGTCGAGGTGGAAATCGACGAGGAGGTCGGTAGGGTCGAGCACCGCCTCGAGATCGACGTCGCTTCGGGGACGCGTCGCCTCGTGCGATCGATCGAGTGGACGGGCAACGAGTTCCTGTCGGACGAGCGCCTGCGGGCGGTGATGAGGACGTCACGACGAGCACCGTTCTCGCCCGGCTCCGGCCGGCTGGTCGATCAGTGGCTGGAGGAGGACTTGGTGGCGATCCGGGCTCTCTATGCGCTGGAGGGCTTCTCCGAGGCTGACGTGGGGCCGGCCGAGGTCGGGCTGCGCGAGGCCGACGGCGTGGAGATCGTCATCCCGATCGTCGAGGGCCGGCGCCGGCTGGTACTCGACTTGTCGCTCAGCGGAGCGCGCCAACTCGACGTCGAGCAGCTCCTGGCCGACCTGCCGCTCGAGGCCGGTGGGCCTTATCACCTGCGGCGCGAAGAGGAGGCGCTCGATCTCCTGCGCAGTCGCTACGAGGAGGCCGGCTTCAACTTGGCGCAGGTCGCCTCGCAGCTCGACTGGAGCGCCGATGGCTCACGGGTCTCGGTGTGGATCGAGGTGCTCGAGGGCCCACGGAGCTTCGTCGAGCGGGTGATCGTGCGCGGGCCGCAGCGTACCGACCCGCGGTTCGTGCGTCGCGTCCTCGACCTCGAGGCGGGAACACCGCTGAGCCAGAGCCGGATGCTCGAGTTGCAACGGCGCCTCTACGGGCTCGGGATCTTCTCGCAGGTCGACGTCAGTCTCGTGCCTGGCACGCCCTATAGCGGCGCGCGGGACGTGATGGTGCAGGTGCGCGAGGGGCGGCCCAGAAGACTTTCGTACGGACTGGGCTACGACTCAGAAGACGGGGTCCGGGGGCTCCTGGGCTACTCCCACGCCAATCTGTGGGGGCGGGCGGTGGCCGGTCGCGTCGACTTGCGCCTGAGCCAGCGCGACCAGCAGGCGCGGGTCCTTCTGCGTCAGCCCCAGATCGGTCGCTTTCGGTGGCCGCTGACCTACTCGCTGTTCTCCATCGAGGAGGAGCAGGAAAGCTTCCGCTCCTTGCGCCGCGGCATCCAGGTCCAGATCGAGCGCCAGCGACGCAGCACCCGCTGGGGGCTGCTCTCGACCTATCGGACGATCGAGATCGACGAGCCGGATCCGGGCCTGGAGCTCCTGCTCGTCGACCGGGCCTTCCAGGAGGTGGCGATCTCGAGTCTCACGCCGAGCCTCTTCGTCGATCATCGCGATGACGTGATCGATCCTCGGCGTGGCTGGAGCGCCACGCTGTCGACCGAGCTCGCCTTCCCCTCCTTCGATGCCGACGAGGAGTTCACCAAGGTCTTTGCCCAGCACACTCGGTATCTTTCCCTCGGGCGGGCAGGGGTGCTTGCCGTCAGCCTGCGGGCCGGCGCCATCGAGCCCCGGGGCCCCGTGGCAGTTGCCGACCCGATCTGCGAGGAGAACGGCCTCGACCTGGCGTCGTGTGCTGTGAACATCTCGGAGCGCTTCTTCGCCGGCGGCCGCACGACCCACCGTGCCTACCGCCGCGACCGGCTCGGGGTCCTGGGCTCTACCCTGCTCGAGGTCGAGGGCGAGGAGGCACCGGTGGCGATCGGGGGCACGGGCCTGGCGCTGGCCAACTTCGACTATCGATTCCCCATCGGAGCCGGCGTCGGCGGCATCCTGTTTGTCGACGGCGGCAACCTGTGGGCCGACTGGCGCGACGCGTCGCCCGCCGACCTCGAGTGGGGCGCCGGCGTCGGCGTACGCTACAGCTCGCCGATCGGCCCGATCAGGCTGGAGGTGGGCTGGAAGCTCGACCGGCAGCCAGGGGAGAGCCCCTACGTCGTGCTCTTCAGTTTCGGCAATCCGTTCTAGGGGCTTGCTGAAGAACCCTCGTGAGCCGCGTTACGAGCGCCGTGGCAGTCGCAGCTAGGCGCCGCGCCGCAGGCGATGCCGTAGTATCGTCGAGGCGCGGCAACAACGCTGCGGCGGCCACGCCGCCGTAACCCGAAGGGCGATAAGGGTTTGGGGTGCGTCTCCGGCGTTGCTCGTCGTCGCCGATGCTACGTAATCGACTCCTCCTCGCGCCTTGGATTCGCACCCCAAGCCCTTGTCGCGCGACCCACGAGG
>JAPUJD010000016.1 GCA_027296385.1 Acidobacteriota bacterium
CCCGGCGGCCCTCCGGGCCGACACTCGCTGCTTTGCGCTCCGCGGCCGATGCGATCGGACCGCTGCGCCTGGACGCGAATGGCGCTCGGCGGCCCTCCGGCAGACTCAGCCCCAGGCACCCACAGATAACACCGGGATGCCGTTGCTATGCGCGCTGACGACTCCCGTTGGTCGCTGTCAGTGGCACCCGGCGCTCTTGAAGGAAGGCGCCCGATCAGCGGCGGCGGATGTATTCGCCGCCGCGTACCAGAGCGAGTGTCGGCCCGGAGGGCCGTACGGAGCGCTATGAAATGGTGTTTCGGCGGCATCGCCGCCGAAACAGATCGGCCGCCAGCGCGAACCACAGACGCATCCGCAGCCGGCGCAGGCCGTCGTCGTGACGGTCGATCTTCAGCCCGCGGTCGATCCAGCCGGCCGCGGGGCGAAGATGCTTCTGGTCCAGCGCGGCCAGCGCGAGGTTGTGCATGGCGGCCAGGCACTCCGGCTCGATTCGAAGCACCCGACGGCTCGCGGCCACGCCCCCAGGCCGGTCCCCGGCCTGGAACCGGGCCAGCGCCAGCTTTTTGAGAAGCTCGGCGGACACGCCGTGGCGGTCGAGGGCCTGATTGAACGCTTTCGCCGCCTCGGACCACAAGCCCGACTTCAACAGCAGCGATCCAAGCTGCGCGAGGTCGGTGGTCGGTCCGGGTTGATCCTGATCGGCCGCGCGGATCTCCTGGAGCACGTGGTGCAGGTGCTGGCGGGCCTGCTCAACTCTTCCCCGTCGAAGCAGAACGTCGGCCAGGGCGAGACGGATCTGCGGGAACCGCGGGTCGAGCTTTTGCACCAGCTCGAACTCAAGCTGCGCCCGCTCGCACCGCCGCGCCGCCAGCGCAAGCTCGCCCAGGCGAAAGTGCGCGTCGACGTTGGCCGGTTCCAGCTCGAGCACCCGCCGGTACTTCTCCGCGGCCTCGGGCAGCCGGCTGAGGTCGACCAGCAGCTCGCCGTAGTCGAGCAGGGTGTCGATGTTGCCCGGATCGTCCCGCAGGTCGCGCAGGAACATCTGGAGCGCCCGCTGCGGCCGGCCGGTGGCGGCGAAGACGGCGCCGAGCCGGGCCCGAAGCCGGGGCAACTGCGGCTCCAGCCGCAGCGCCTCCTTGAGGCACCACTCGGCCCGCTGATACTGCTTGCATCGCAGCAGGCTCTCGGCCATGACCGCCAGGCAGTGGGCACTCGGCGACTCGAGCGCCTGCTGGGCCAGGTAGAAGGTGGTCTCGACCTCGTCGTGCTGCTCGAGCCGCACGTAGCTCTCCATCTTGTGGCCGTAGGCCGGCTCGCACCGCGGGTCGATCCGCAGCGCCTGCCCGAACCAGACGACAGCTCGGTCGAACTGCTCCAGCCGATTGCCCACGATTCCGGCGGCCACGAGCGGCTCCGACTGGCCGGGCAGCAGCTGGATCGCCCGCTCATGGCAGGCCAGGGCTTCGGAATCGCGTCCGGCCCCCTCGAGGGTCAGGGCGAGGTTGAAGTGCCATTCGGCCTGGTCGGGGTTGAGCGACAGGGCCTTGCGCAGCTCCGCCTCGGCCTCGGCCAGCCGGCCGCGCTCGTACATCTCCAGGGCAAGGTCGGCATGTGCCTCGGCATCGAGCCACTCGCTCATTGGGGATTGCTCCGACCGATCTGTTTTGGCTGCGGTCGCTACATAGTGTAGCCGATACGATTGAACACCGCTTCGGCGCGGAGTTCGGCCATAAACTCGTCATGACCACCGCAACCCGAAAGGCCCGCCGCTCCCGATTCGCCCGCGTGTGTCCGATAGCCCTGCTCGCGACGATCGTCCTTCCGGTCACCGCGTGCTACGGTCCCTCGCCCCGGCCCCGGCCCTGGCCGGTTCGGGTGCAGGGTCCCGGCCCGGCGACGTCCGGCGGCGCGACGCAGGGGCAAGACAACCCCGACGCGCTGTCCGCTCGCCAGCGACGCTTGCTGCAGGTCTTCGGCACCATCCTGCTCAACCCGTCGAACGACATCGATGCGAAGACCCGTCGCCGCGCCGCCGAGGAGCTCATCGCCATGGGTCTGCCCGAGGCGACCGCCCGGCTCGACCACGCGCTGCGAAGCGGCGAGATCAACGTCATGCTCCCGGTCATCTCAGCCATCGAGGCGGAGCCAGAGCCAGTGGAGGGTCTGCTCGAACCAGCAATCGCCGCGTTGCGCACGGCGCCTCCGCCGGCGGTCGAGCCGCTCTCGCGACTCCTGGTCACCTACGGGGACGACGCGCTGCGGCGGATCGCCAAGCTGGCGCTCGACGTCGAGTCGCCGGCGCCCGATCGCCTCGGCCCGATCCACGCGCTGGGCTCGTTTCGCCGCCGCGCCGCCGCGGTCCAGCTCATGGCCATGCTTGACGAGCGCCGCGCCGAGCCGAAGGAAATCACCCGGGCCGCCGCGGCCGCCCTCACCCGGCTGACCGGACTGCCCTACGGCGCCAACGCCAGCGCCTGGACCCAATGGTGGCGGGAGGCCAAGGACCAGCCGCACGCCCAGTGGCTGATCACGATGGTCCAGCGGCTCGACGATCAGCTCAAGAGCTTCATGCAGCAGGTCCAGGAGCAGCGGCAGACCACCGAGACCATCGAGCGGCGACTCTTCGACACCTACCGCGAGCTCTATCCGGTGCTCTCGCTCGAGGAGCAGCTTCGACGGCTGCCGGACCTCCTCGACGACGACCTCGCCGCGGTGCGCCGGTTCGCCATCAGCCGGCTGGACCGGCTGCTTCGCGACAGCGTGCGGATTCCCGATGCCCTCCAGGAGAGGCTGGCCGAAGGCGTGAGCGACGAGGTGCCCGAGCTTCGGCTGCAGGCCGCGCGGCTGCTGGACGAGCTGAACTTCGAGGGCACCGCCGATCGCATCGCCACCGCCCTCGAAACCGAGACCGACGCCGCGGTGGCGATGGCGTTCATCGACATCCTCAGCAAGCAGCCGTCGATGAGCGCCTGGGCGCCG
>JAPUJD010000160.1 GCA_027296385.1 Acidobacteriota bacterium
GCTTGTTGTACTGCAGCACCAACGGGATCTCGTTGATCTCGATCCCCAGCTCGGCGAGGTTGACTTCCAGGTTGCGGAACGACTCCACGTTCGACGGCAGCATGGCCGGTTGGGAGTCAGCGACGAAGACGATTCCATCCACTCCCTTGAGGACCAGGCGCCGGGTGCTGTTGTAGAACACCTGGCCTGGCACCGTGTAGAGCTGGATCCGAGTGTGGAAGCCGGCGACGGTTCCTACCTCCAGGGGCAGGAGGTCGAAAAAAAGCGTGCGGTCCGTCTCGGTGGAGAGGGAAACCATCTTGCCCCGCGCTTCGGCGCGGGTGTGATGGAAGACGTACTTCAGACTCGTGGTCTTCCCGCACAGACCGGGACCGTAGTACACGATCTTGGCAGACATCTGTCGTGTGCTGAAGTTGAACGAAGCCATCGGAGACAGCACCCCATCTCATTCGGCGGAGCCAGAACTGCCCGCTCGCTGGGGGTCGAACTGTAACACTAACCGCTCTCGTTGACTGTCGTCGGTGCATTGCCGATCTCCGGGCGCCCCGTAGTGTGTGAACAACGGTTACAATACCGCCGGTCTGCGCAGCGACGACCGACGCTTCGTGGCCACTTGTCAAGATACGCAACGCGAGCAACGCCGTGCAAGAATCGACTCCATCAGAACTCACTGCCCGGGATCGCGAGATCCTGCGCGACGTGGTACGGAGCTTCATCGAGACCGGTGCCCCGGTGAGTTCTCGTGCCGTGGCCAAGGGCCGACGGCTAGGACTCTCGGCGGCGACCATCCGCAACAGCATGGCCGATCTCGAGGAGGCCGGCTACCTGTCGCAGCCCCATGCGTCCTCCGGTCGCGTGCCGACAGAAACCGGCTACCACACCTACATCGAGACGTTGATGCCCAACGAGCGGATCGGGGCCGCGGACAAGCGCCTGATCGACGAAAACCTGCCAGCGCAGGCCGACGGCGAGGAGCTGGTGAGCCGAGCCGGTCAGGTCTTGTCGGAGTTGACTCACCAGATCGGCGTGGTCCTGACGCCGGCTGTTGGGGATACGATTCTGCGGACCCTGACCCTGGTGCCGCTCTCGGGCTCTCGAGCCCTCTGTGTGGTGGTCTCGACCAGCGGCTTCGTCGATCACAAGATCATCGAGTTTGAAGTCGAGGTGAGCCGAGACCACCTGACCCAGGCATCGAACTACATGACGGATCATTTCGCCGGCATGACGGTGCGCCAGGCCCGCGAACACTTACTGGTCCTCATGGCCGAAGAGCAGGCCCAGGTCAACAGGCTCCTGTCGCGAACCCTCGCCCTGGCGCGGCAGGCGCTAGCGGATGCCCACGGGCCCGAGGTGCTCGTCGAAGGGGCCGCTGCGGTCCTGACCCGGCCAGAGCTCGATGACGTGTCGCGCGTCCGCCGGCTGGTGGAGAAGTTCAACGACCGTGCACAGCTCGTCCAGGTGCTGAATCAGCTGATTAGCGGCCAGGGTGTGAGAGTCGTGATCGGAGAGGAGAGCGAGCTGACTTCGGACGTCGATTTCAGTCTCGTGGCCAAAACCTACGGCACCGAGGACCACACGCTCGGCACGGTCGGAGTTTTTGGGCCTTCGCGGATGCAATATCAACGGGTGATCCCGTTGGTGGACTACCTCGGAGACAAGTTGAGCTACGCCTTGCAGGCTACGGCGGGCGGTTTGAAGTGACTGTGGAGATGAGGGCTAGATGAGCGAAGAGGACAGACAAGAGGTTGAGATTGCGCCTGAGGAAGAGCCGATCGACCTGGACACCGATGCCACCGAAGAGCTCGAAGTCGCCATGCGCGAAGCCCTGGAGGCGATCGAGAGCGGGAAGTCGGCGGCAAGCGCCGCCAGCCGAGCCGACATCCAGTTGGCCGAGCCGGAGGGCGCTGACGATGTTCTGAGCACTCTTCAGCGAGAGGCCGAGGACCACCGCGACCTGGCTCTGCGCTCGCGCGCCGATCTCGAGAACTACCGCAAGCGGGTACAGCGGGAGCGCCAGGAGGAGAGCCGTTTCAAGGCCTTCGAGCCGATGCGCGACTTTTTGACCGTGATCGACAACCTGGAGCGGGCCCTGGTGTCCCCAGGGTCGGTCGAGGACCTGAAGCAGGGCGTGGAGATGATCCTGCGCCAGATGGGCAATCTCCTGCGGGACAACGGGGTGGAGAGGATCGAAGCCCTGGGCCAGGGGTTCGATCCGAGCTTGCACGAGGCGGTGAGCCGCGACGAGGACGCCAGCGTAGAGGTTCCAACGGTCAGCGAGGAGATGCAGGCCGGCTATACCATGCACGGCCGGCTCCTGCGACCCGCAGTGGTGAAGGTGGCCATGCCGGCCAGCCAGGCGGGGGCGACTGGCGACGACGAAGTCTAGCGCCGCGACACGGGGCGAGGAACCGAATGGGCAAAGTACTGGGAATCGATCTGGGTACGACGAATTGCTGTGCGGCGGTGGTCGATGTCGCCGCGCCGCGCGTGCTCTCCAACCGGGAGGGCACCCGGACAACCGCTTCGATCGTCGCCTTCACCGACGAGGACGATCGCCTGGTCGGTCAGATCGCCAAGCGCCAAGCGATCACCAATCCGCAGAATACGGTCTTCGCCGTCAAGCGGCTCATCGGGCGCAAGTATAGCGATCCAGAGGTGCGGCGCGCGCGCGAGCTCCTGCCCTATCAGCTCGTCGAGTCGGACAACGGCGATGTCAAGATCCAGGTTCGCGAGCAGCAGTACAGCCCCGAGGAGATGTCGGCCTTCATCCTGCGCGAGATCAAGGGATTCGCCGAAGAGATCCTAGGCGAGTCCGTGGACGAAGCGATCATCACGGTTCCGGCCTATTTCAACGACTCCCAGCGCCAGGCGACGCGCGACGCCGGTCGGATTGCCGGGCTCGAGGTCATGCGTATCATCAACGAGCCCACGGCAGCGGCGCTGGCCTACGGCCTGGAGCGTCAAGGGATGGATCGTACGATCGTGGTCTACGACCTCGGCGGCGGCACCTTCGACATCTCGATTCTCGAGATCTCCCAGGGCATCTTCGAGGTCAAGTCGACCTCGGGCGACACCTTCCTCGGTGGCGAGGACTTCGACCAGCGGATCATGGACTGGCTGATCACCCAGTTCCAGTCCGAGACCGGAATCGACATCCGAGCCGATCGGATGGCACTCCAGCGCCTCAAGGAAGCTGCCGAGCGAGCCAAGTGCGAGCTCTCGGTGGCCGACGAGGCGCCGATCAACTTGCCTTTCATCTCGGCAGGCAAGGACGGCCCCGTGCATCTGTCGACGGTCATCACGAGGGCTGACTTCGAGGAGATGGTGGAGGAACTGGTGGCGCGCACCGAAGAGCCGTGCCGCGAGGCTCTCAAGGCGGCTGGCCTACGGCAAGATGAGATCGACGAGGTGCTGCTGATCGGCGGCCAGACCCGGAGCCCAATCGTTGCCCGCACCGTCGAGCGGATCTTCGGCAGGGCTCCGAGTCGTGAGATCAACCCGGACGAAGTGGTGGCCATGGGGGCCGCGATTCAGGGTGGGATTCTCAAGGGCGACATCAAGGACATCATCCTGCTGGACGTGACGCCGTTGTCGCTCGGAGTCGAGACCCACGGGGGTCTCTTCACCAAGCTCATCGAGCGCAACTCCACGATCCCCACCCGCGCGACGCAGATCTTCACGACGGTAGTCGACAACCAGGACACAGTGGAGATCCACGTTCTCCAGGGCGAGCGCGAGATCGCGCAAGAGAACAAGTCGCTCGGCCGTTTCGAGCTCGTCGGCGTGCCGTCGGCGCCACGCGGAGTACCGCAGATCGAGGTCAACTTCGCCATCGACTCCAACGGCATCGTCAGCGTGTCGGCCCGCGACCTGGCGACCAACAAGTCGCAGAGCGTGCAGATCAACCCGGCCGGCGGCCTGAGCCGGGACGAGATCGATCGTCTGGTGCAAGAGGCCGAGGAGCATGTGGTCGTCGACACCGAGAAACGGCGGGCGCGGCGGCTGCGCAATCGCCTCGAGGGCCTGATTTACGTCAATGAGCGCGTCTTCGAGCGCTTCCAGAAGATCTTCAAGTCGGCCGACCGCAGGCGGGTACGCGCTACCTTGACCAAAGCCCGAGCTGCTCTGACCAGCGATGATCGCGCCGATCTCGAGGCGTCAATCTTCGATCTCAACACCATCTCGGGTGAGCTGTCTGACTTGATGCTCGGTCAGAGTGACACCGGCGGCGAGAGCGCAGAGTCGTGAGTCAGCGCGACTATTTCGAGGTCCTCGGCGTCGATCGTGGAGCCGATCGCAAGACCGTCAAGGCGGCGTATCGCAAGCTGGCGGTCAAGTACCATCCCGACCGCAATTCTGGTGACGAGGAGGCGGAGGCCAAGTTCAAGGCAGCCTCGGAAGCCTACGCCGTGCTCTCCGACCCCGAGAAGCGGGCGCGCTACGAGCGCTTCGGCCGGGCTGGAGTCGGCAGCGCCGGCCCCACCGGCTTCGATCCCGAGACTTTCGGCGATTTCGCCGACATTCTTGGCGACTTCTTCGGGTCGGGGTTCGGCGATCTCTTCGGCGGTCAGAGGCGCCGGGGGCGGCGTCCTGGCGCCGATCTGCGCTACGAGCTCGAGCTGACCCTCGAGGAAGCGGCCTTCGGCGTCGACAAGCGACTGGATATCCCGCGGCTCGAGACCTGTGGTGCTTGCTCCGGTAGCGGAGGTGCCGAGGGCAGTCGGCCGGTGACCTGTTCGGCGTGCGGCGGTCGTGGGCAGGTGCGGGTCACTCAGGGGTTCTTTTCGGTCGCGCGAACCTGTCCGCAGTGTCGCGGCGAGGGATCCGTCGTCACCAATCCTTGTCGCGAGTGCAGCGGCGAGGGTCGGATCGAGAAGCACCGGCACGTGGGTATCTCCGTACCGGCGGGAGTGGACACCAACACCCGCTTGCGGCGTGCCGGTGAGGGCGAGCACGGACGGCGTGGCGGGGCGCCGGGCGATCTCTACGTCGATATCGTCGTGCGGCCCCACGAGCGCTTCGAGCGCCGCGGTGCCGACGTCCTCGGTAGCGTGAGGATCACCTTTCCCGAGGCCGTGCTCGGAGCCGACCTCCAGGTCGATACGCTGCACGGGAAGGCGGATCTCGAGATTCCTGCCGGCACCACCCATGGAGCGTTGTTCCGGCTGCGCCGCAAGGGCATCGCTCGTCTCGACGGTCGGGGCCGCGGGGACCACGTCGTCCAGGCGGAGGTCGAGGTGCCCCACCCGCGAGATCTCGACGACGAGCGCCTCGAACTACTCCAGCGATGGGCCGAGCTCGACGGTAGCAACGTTCGCGAGCGGCGAGTGCTCGACCGGGTACGAGACCTTTTCGGTTGAGCGCTGGCTCGGTGCGTGCCCCCGCGACGGTCTACCTCCAACCGGCGGTCTGGGAGGGGGCCGAGGCCGAGGTGTCCGGGGACCAGTATCGCCATCTCTTCCGTGCGAAGCGTCTGGCCGTGGGTGAGCTCTTGCGCGCCGTCGACGGCCGTGGCCGGGCGCGAGAGGCGCGGGTGGGCTCGGTTGGCCCCGCCGCAGCGGTCGTCGAGCTCGGCGCCGAAGCGCCTAGCAACGAGGCCGCTCGCCGCTTGACCCTGATCGTTGCCGTGCTGCGGCCTGAACGTGCTTCGTGGCTGGTGGAGAAGGCGACCGAGCTAGGGGCTCACCGCTTCGTTTGGCTCAGCACCGGACGCGCACCGCGACACTTCGGCCCTTCCGTGCTCGAGCGCCACCGGCGGGTGGCGGTGGCGGCGATGCAGCAGAGCGGCCGGTCCTGGCTGCCGGACGTCGATGGCCCCCATGACTGGCAAGCGCTGCCTGGGCTGCTTGAGGGATTCGAGGCTCGGCGGGTGCTCGACCCGGCGGGCCGGCGGTTGACGGCGATGCCTGACGAGGCCGAGCGGGTCGCTGTAGTCGTGGGTCCGGAGGGGGGCTGGGGCGAGGCCGAACGCCGCGAGCTCGAAAAGCTCGGGTGCGAGCCGCGGTCCCTGGGTCCGAGGATCCTGCGCGTCGAGACCGCGGCCATAGCCGGGGCAGCGCTGCTCCTCTCCGGTGCCGGCCCTAGAAGATAGCGTGCCCTGTCCTGTTTGGTCTCCCTGGCTGATCTACTGCCCTGCCTGCTAGGCTTGCGTGCGGTACACGAGGGCCGGCTAGGCGTCAGAGCGGGCTCGAAGCTGGGAGAAGGCTCATGAACATCAACGATCTCCTCAAGATTGCCGTCGAGCGCGAGGCGTCCGACATCCATCTCAAGGTGGGTAACCACCCGATCCTGCGGATCAGCGGACGGCTCCATCCCCTGATCGAGATCAGCCGTCTGATGCAGGACGACACCGCGGCGATGGCGTTCTCGATCATGAACGCGCGCCAGAAGCAGAAGTTCAAAGAGGACTTGGAGATCGACATCGGCTACTCGGTTCCCGGTCTCGGGCGGTTCCGTTCCAACGTGTTTCAGCAGCGCGGTGCCGTGGGTCTGGTCCTGCGCGTCGTTCCCACTCGCATCCTCGCTATCCGCGAGCTGATGTTGCCGCCGGTGCTGGAGAAGATCGCCGACTCCCAGCGCGGCCTCGTGCTGGTCACCGGGACGACCGGTTCCGGCAAGTCGACCACCCTGGCGGCGATGATCGATTACATCAACAACCAGCGGACCGAGCATATAGTCACGATCGAGGATCCGATCGAGTTCATCCATCAGGACAAGAAGTCGATCATCAATCAACGCGAGCTCGACGTCGACACCCGCGGTTTCGCCCCGGCGCTGCGCTCGGCCCTGCGTCAGGACCCCGACGTCATCCTCGTCGGTGAGATGCGTGACTACGAGACCATCGAGACGGCCCTTCTGGCGGCCGAGACCGGCCATCTCGTGCTCTCCACCCTGCATACCCTGGATGCGACCGAGACCGTCAACCGAGTCATCGCGGTCTTTCCGCCGCACCAGCAAAAGCAGATCCGCCTCCAGCTGTCGCAGGTTCTGCGGGCCATCATCTCGCTGCGCCTGATGCCTCGAGCCGACGGTGTCGGCCGGGTGCCGGCGACGGAGGTCCTGATCTCGACCGGCTACATTCGCGAGTGCATCGAGAACAAGGAAAAGACCAAATACATCCGCGAGCAGATCGCACTCGGCACGAGCCAATACGGGATGCAGACCTTCGATCAGTCGCTCTATCGGTTGTACGAGAACGGTCTCATCACCTTCGACGAGGCCTTGCGCCGAGCCTCCAATCCGGACGAATTCAAGCTCAAGGTCCAGGGCGTGCAGTTCACCAGCGACGAGGCGCGGGGGGAGATGGAGGCGTCGATCGAGATGGGCAGCCTGGTCTCAGATCCGACGTCCGATTTCGAATCCTGAGCCGTCGCTGACCTCCGGGCAAGTGAGATGAACGACCACGGCCGTGCACGTCGCGGTGATTCGGGTGTTTTGCGCGGCTCAGCCGAGGCCCTGTCCAAAGCTGTCGATCTCCTGGCCTTGCGGCCTCATTTCAGGGCGGAGCTGGCGCTGAAGCTGGCTCGGCGGGCCTTCGAGGGTGAGGTCGTGATCGCGACCCTGGATCGACTGGAAGAGCTTGGCTACCTCGACGATCTCGCAGCGGCCCGGGGTTTCGCCGAGGGGAAAGCGCTTCGAGCCGGTTGGGGGCCGAGACGCCTGAGGGCAGAGCTGGCGCGGCGGGGAGTCGCGGACGATACGGTGGCCACGGTCGTCGCTGGGGCGTTTGCCGATGGCGAGGGCGCCGCGGTGCGCTCGGCGGCCGAGCGTTGGACTGCCAGGGGTGGGAGCGGCCGCGACCGACTGGCGCGTTATCTAGACCGCCGGGGGTTCTCAAAGGCGGCGATCGTTGAGATATTGAGCGAGTTTGCGGGAGAGTCCGGGAGTCAGCATGAAGAGTTCTGAGGTGAGACAGAGTTTCATCGACTACTTCGCCCAACGCGGGCACGAGCACCGGCCGAGCGCTGGGCTGGTGCCGCACGGCGATGCGACGCTGCTCTTCACCAACGCCGGCATGGTCCAGTTCAAGGACTTCTTTCTCGGTCTCGAGCCACCACCTTTCCTGCGCGCCGTCACCTCTCAGAAGTGCATGCGGGTCTCGGGCAAGCACAACGATCTCGAGAACGTCGGCCCCAGCCCGCGACATCACACATTCTTCGAGATGTTGGGCAATTTTTCCTTCGGCGACTACTTCAAGGCCGAGGCGATCGAGTTCGCCTGGGAGTTGGTGACGGGGGTCTGGGGCCTGCCGCCGGAGCATCTCTTCGCCACGGTCTACGAGCAGGACGACGACGCAGAAGACTTGTGGCGGCGAATCTCCGGCTTGCCGTCGGAGCGCGTGCTGCGCTGTGGCAAGAAGGACAACTTCTGGAGCATGGGCGATACGGGGCCCTGTGGACCGTGCAGCGAGATCTTCGTCGACCTCCATCCCGGAGAGTCCCACGGCGATTGGCACGAGGGCTCGGAGAACGGCCGCTATCTCGAGATCTGGAACCTCGTCTTCATGCAGTTCGATCGCGCCACCGACGGCACCCTGTCGGAGCTGCCCAACCCCTCGATCGACACCGGCGCAGGACTCGAGCGGGTGGCGGCCGTGCTCCAGGGCGTGGAGTCCAACTACGACACCGATCTCTTCCAGCCGCTCCTGCGCTCGACCGCGGTTCTGGCCGGACGCGAGTATGGCGCCCAAGCCGACGATGACGTTTCGATGCGCGTCATCGCCGACCATTTGCGGGCCGTCACCTTCCTCCTCGCGGACGGGGTCATCCCGAGCAACGAGGGGCGCGGCTACGTGCTCCGGAGAATCCTGCGGCGGGCGGTACGCCACGGCATGAATCTCGGTTTCGAAGATCCCTTTCTCAACCGATTGGTGCCTGTCGTCGGAGAGGTCCTCGGCGCTCACTACCCGGAACTGGCTGCTACCGGGCGCAGCTCGGTGGATACGGTGGCGGCGGAGGAGTCCAAGTTCCTCGAGACGGTGGCGAGGGCGTCGCAGCAGGTCCAGGCCGCGATCGACCGCGCCCGCGCGGCCGGCGAATCGGTTCTCGACGGCGAGACGGTGTTTCGGTTCTACGACACCCACGGCCTTCCAGTAGAGCTGATTCGTGAGATTGCCGAGGAGGAGCGCTTCGCGATCGATGAGGAGGGCTTTACGCGGGAGCTCGAAGGGCAGCGCTCACGTTCACGGGCCGCGAGTATGGGCGGAAAGAATCGACTAGAGCAGGCCAGTCTCGAAGACACGGCGCCGAGCAGGTTCATTGGCTACAGCACACTCGAAGAGCCCCAGGCTGTCGTCTCGGGGGTCAGCCTTGAACTGACCGAGGGCGAACACAGCGGAGAGTTCGTCCCGCTCAAAGCGTCTCAGTCTCTGGTTGCGGGCGAGGCGGGGGTGGCCGCTTTCGAGCCGACACCGTTCTATGCCGAGGCCGGTGGGCAAGTTGGCGACCGGGGAGTCCTGACCTGGAAAGGCGGCGGTCGGGCCGTGGTCACCGACACGCAGAAGAGCCGGCTAGACACGCACTTGCATTTCCTGACCGTGGAGAAGGGTGAGCTCAGGGTGGGCCAAACCGTTAGGGCCGAGGTCGATCCCGCGCATCGCCGCCCTACCCAGAGAAACCATACGGCCACGCACCTGCTGCAAGCGGCCCTGCGACATGTCCTCGGCGAGGGTGTACGGCAGGCCGGATCACTCGTCGCGCCCGACCGGCTGCGATTCGATTTCACTCACGGCGGGCCGCTGACCACGACTCAGCTCGACGAGATCGAGGACATCGTCAACCGCTGGGTGCTCGCCGCCAAGGACGTCGAGATCACCGATGACCGTGACTTGGACGAGGCCGTGAAGGCGGGCGCTATGGCGCTCTTTGGCGAGAAGTACGACGATCGGGTGCGGACCGTCGAGGTGGCGGGCGGCGTCGGCAGTTTCGAGCTCTGCGGCGGGTGCCACGTTCGCAACACCGGCGAGATCGGTTCCATGCAGATCGTGAGCGAGCGCGGGGTCGCCTCCGGCGTTCGCCGCATCGAGGCTCTGACCGGCGAAGGAGCGCTGGCCGAAACCCGCCGCCGGCGGGCCCTGCTGGCGCGCGCCAGCGAGGAGTTGGACAGTTCCGAGGAGCGCCTCGTCGAGGAGATTCGCAGCCTCAAGGCTCATTCGCGGGAGCTGGAGCGTGAGCTCTCGCGGGCGCGGATCGAGCTCGTTTCGAGCGCCGGCGACGACGACGAGGCCGTCGACGTCGACGGTGTCGCCGTGTGGGTGCGCGAAGTGGCGCCGGCGCCGCCCAGCGAACTGCGCACCATGGCCGACGTTCTGCGTGGCAAGCTGGGCTCGGGCGTCGTCGTTCTCGGCAGCCGGGGTGACGGCAAGGTCAGCCTCGTCGTCGCCGTCACACCGGACGTGACGGACCGATTGCAAGCCAGTGATCTGGTGGGTGAGCTCGCGCCGATGGTCGGCGGCGCCGGTGGTGGACGGCTCGACTTCGCCCAGGCAGGAGGCCGGCAGCCGGAGAACCTGGACGCGACGCTTGCCGCGGCGCCGGAGATCGTGCGTCGGCTTTTGGGTTGACATTGGTAGACTCAGACCTGGATGCGATGGTTGACTCCCATTCTCGTGCTGGCCCTGGTGGCACCGGCGGCGTCCGCCACCGTCAGGGTCGAGACCGGCCCTGACGGGCGCAAGGTGATCTCCAACATTGGCAGCGTCGCCGGTAGGCGAGCACCCAGCCTCGGGCGTGCGATCCCGCCACAGACGCTCGAACCCCTGGTGACGAGCCTCGCGGCTCGCCATCGACTGGACCCCAGACTCGTGCATGCGGTCATTCGGGTCGAATCCGGCTACAACCCGCGGGCGATCTCCTCGAAAGGGGCGATCGGTCTCATGCAGTTGATGCCGGCCACGGCGCGCGAGCTCGATATCGATGACCCCTTCGACCCGGCGCAGAACATCGCCGGCGGCACGCGATACCTCAGAAGCCTGCTCGATCGCTTCCAGGGCAGTCTCGAGCTGGCCCTTGCCGGATACAACGCCGGCCCGGAGGCGGTACGGCGATTCGGCGGGGTGCCGCCCTTCGCCGAGACCAGGACCTATGTCGAGCGGGTGCTACGGGACTACCGCGACGACAAGACCTACAGCCTGGCGCGCGGCGGAGCGGCCAGGGTCGGTCGACAGGTCCATGTGCGGCGCGACCCCAGCGGGCGCAGGGTCCTGACGACCGCGGCCGGCAACTGAATCGTCGCCTCGGAAGGCCCCGGCCCGATCTCGCTCCAGACTGCGATACCCTCACCTGCCGTGGCTCGAATCCTCACCGTACCCAATGTCCTGAGCTTCTTCCGGATCCTCCTCGTTCCGTTGCTCGTCGTCGTTTTGCTGACGAAGTTCGAGGGCGGGGCCCTGGTCGGGCTGGGCGTCTTCCTGCTCGCTTCGGCGACCGACTTCCTCGACGGTTTCATTGCCCGCCGCCGACGGCAGGTATCAAAGCTCGGCAAGCTGCTCGACCCGGCGGCCGACAAGATCCTGGTGTCAGCGGCTCTAATATCGTTGATCGAGCTCGGCGTCGCGCCGGCCTGGATGGTCATGGTGATCCTGGCCCGTGAGTTTCTGATCTCGGCGTTCCGCAGCCTCGCCGCCGGCGAGGGCATCGTCATGAGCGCCTCATGGCCAGGCAAGGTCAAGACGGCACTCCAGATCATCGCCATCTCGCTGCTCATCATCTACGAGCATCTGGGCGAGTTCGAGCGCCTAGGGCCGATCGCACTCTGGCTGGCGATGATCGCGACGCTGGTCTCGGGGGTCGACTACCTGGTCCGCTACGGGCCCGAAGTCGTGCGCGGTTCCGAGACCTCGTAGAGCGCCGATGACACGCCACCTTCTGCCACGGATCGCACAGTTCGCCCGCCGTCGCTACCGGCTCGTGTTCGCCTTGACGGCGGGACTCATCGTGCTCGCCGGCCTGACGGCGAGCCGTCTGCGGTTCGATCCCGATTTTCTCAACCAGCTGCCGCAAAAAGCGCCGGAGATCCAGACTTTCCGGCGCAGTCTGGAGGAGTTCGGCACAGTCGATTACCTGCTCGTTGCGGTGCGGATTCCCGAGGGGGCGGTGCCAGAGCCCTACGAGGCGCTCGTCAGTCGGCTCGGCGAGCGTCTGTCCTCCGTGGAGGAGCTCGGATCGGTCGAGTACAAGCTCGGCGATCTCGAGGAGTTGCTGGCGACGTTCATGCCCCAGGCCATGCTCTTTCTCGACGCCCAAGGGCGCGAGGCGGTACTCGAGAAGGTCAGCGACGAGAAGCTCGCCTTGCGCGCGCGTGAGCTTCGGCGCCTGATTGCCACGCCCCAGGCCTTGACCCTGAAACGCCTCGTGCGGCTCGACCCCCTGGGTCTGTCGGAGGTTTTTCTGGATCGCCTCAATACGGCCCGCGTCGGGCTCTCGCTCGATTGGTCGAGCGGCTACCTCCTGTCGGAGGACCAACGCATGCTCCTGTTGCTCGGCAAGCCGGTGCGACCGCCCCAGAACATCGAGTTCAACAAGCAGCTGGTCAAAGTCGTCGAGCGAGAGATCGAGGCCGTGCGCCTCGAGTGGCCGGTGCTCAATCGTGGCGCCGAGGCGCCGTTTCCCGAAGTGGTTCTCGGCGGCCGCTACGTCATCGCGCTCAGCGACGAGGCGCTGATCCGGCGTGACGCGATCACTAACTTGTTCACCTCGTTCGGCGGGGTCTTGATCCTCTTCCTGTTCGCGTTTCGCCGTTTCGGCGTGCTGACCTATGCGTTCCTGCCGCTCTTCTGCGGCCTGGTTCTGACTTTCGGCTTCGCGTATCTGGCATTCGGTGTGCTCAATTCGGCCACTAGTGGCGTGGCGGCCCTGCTCATCGGTCTCGGCATTGACTTCGTCATCGTTTCGTATGGCCGCTTCGTCGAAGAGCGTCGTCGCGGAGTGCCCTTCGAGGAGGCTCTGGTACGGATGAGCGGCTCGTCCGGCCGCGCCGTCGTCGTGGGCGCGGTGACGAGCGCCGCCACCTTCTACGCCTTCACCGTGACCGAGTTCACCGGCCTCGCCCAGATGGGGGTGCTGACGGGCACCGGTATCCTCTTTTGCATGGTGGCGGTGCTTTTCCTGTTGCCGTCGTTGCTGGCATGGAGCCACGACCGGCACGAGCGCCAACGTCGCGATCAGCGCCTCTTCTTGCACGATCTCGGCAGCACCTGGCTCATCCGGACATCCCTGCGCCGGCCGCGTTTGGTTCTCGGCCTGGGCCTGGTGCTGACGGTCGTGGCGGGCTGGCTCGCGACAGGGCTGCGTTTCGAAGACAGCGTCAAAGAGATGCGGCCGGCCGGCAATCCGGGCACCGAGGTCTGGGAGGAGGTAGCCGAGCGCTTCGGCTCTGGCTTCGAGCAGATGAGCTTCATCGTCAGCGCTCCCGAACTCGACGAGGTTCTGGAGCGCGCCAACGAGGCCTCGCTCGAGGCCGCCCGGCTGGTCGAGGTCGGAGTGATCGACGATTTCGACGGCATCGACACGGTCATTCCGCCACCGTCGCAGCAAGCCGCCGCCATCGAGTGGTTGGCGCGGGAGCGCGCTGCAGGACTCGACATCGAGCGAATCCGCGCCAGTTTCGCCTCCGCGCTACGGCAGGCCGGTATGCGCTTGGCACCGTTCGAGCGAGGGTTGGACCTCTTCGCCGCCGCAGTCGCGCGAGAGGAGCCGATCGGCCTCGACGACTTTCGCCAGTCGTCCCAGGCGAGCCGGTTGCTGGATCGCTATCTCGTCAGGACTGACGACGGCTGGCGCAGTGCGGTCTATCTTTACCCACCGCCCAAGGTCTGGGGTCGCGAGGCCCCACCCGAGGCGCACGCCGCGGCCGATCGACTCGGCCCCCAGGTCGAGCTGACCGGGGCCAATGTCCTGAGCGCCTTCCTGCGCCATCGCGTGCTGCGCGACGCCCGGATGGCGGCAGCACTCGGGTTTGTGCTGGTCGCTCTGCTGCTCTGGGTCGACTTCCGCAACCTGCGCGACACTCTGTTGGCCCTGGCGCCGCTCTCGGTCGGCGTCGTCTGGATGCTTGGCATCATGGCGCTGATGGACATCGCCATGAACTTCATGAACATCTTCGTGACGACGATGATCATCGGTATCGGAGTCGACTATGGGGTCCACATGCTCCATCGTTACCGCGAGCTCAGCGGTTCGGATCGCGCGGTGTACACTGCCGGGCTTGGCGAGACCGGGAAGGCGATCGTGTTGGCGGCGCTGTCGACCATCGTCGGTTTCGGGTCGCTATCGCTGTCGCACTATCCCGGTTTGCAATCGATGGGCAAGGTATCGATCCTGGGTGCCGTGTGTACCTGCGTGGTCGCCATCACCGTGCTGCCGGGGTACTTGAGTCTGCGGATTCGACGCTCCGAGAGTGAGGCGGAAGCCTCAGACTGATGTTCGACGGCCTACAGGACAGGCTGCAAGGCGTCTTCAGGCGCCTCAAGGGTGAGGGCCGTGTGTCGGAGGAGGTGCTTAAGAGGGCGCTGCGCGAGATCCGCCTCGCTTTGCTCGAGGCCGACGTGCATTTCCGGGTGGTGAAGCCCTTCATCGCTCGCGTCAGCGAACGTGCCCTGGGTCAGGACGTCCTAGAGAGCCTGACGCCGGCTCAACAGGTCATCAAGATCGTCCGCGACGAGCTGATCGATCTGCTCGGCGCTGACAGCGAAGAGCTTCGGCTGTCGGGCCGGCCGGCGGTCATCCTGCTTTGCGGATTGCAGGGATCGGGCAAGACCACTACCGCCGGCAAGCTGGCGCGGCGGTTGATCGAGCGCGGTCGCCGACCGCTCCTGGTGGCCGGCGATCTGCGGCGGGCCGCCGCTGTGGACCAGCTGCGTCAGGTCGGTGCCGCGGTCGAGGTTCCCGTGGTCGAGCCGATGGCGGCCGAGAAGGTGACGGCGCTCGCCAGCCGCGCCTTGGCCGAGGCTCGGCGGCGCGGCTTCGACACGCTGATCTTCGACACCGCCGGACGTCTGCACGTCGATGCCGAGCTGATGGCCGAGCTGGGGCAGCTGGCGGAGGCGCTCCAACCCGACGAGACCTTCTTCGTCGCCGACTCGATGACCGGCCAGGACGCCGTGTCGAGCGCCCAGGAGTTCTCCCGGTCGCTGGCTCTCACCGGTGTCATCCTGACCAAGCTCGACGGGGATACTCGCGGCGGCGCCGCGCTGTCGATCCGCACCATCGCCGACATTCCGATCCGCTTTCTCGGCACGGGTGAGAAGCTCGACGAGCTGGAGCTCTTCCAGTCCGAGCGCATGGCGTCGAGGATTCTCGGCCTGGGCGACGTGCTGTCGCTGATCGAGAAGGCGGAGAAGGGGCTCGACGGCGCCGAGACTGAGCGCCTGGCCCGGCGCATGGCCCGGCGTCAGTTCACGCTCGAGGATCTGCGCGATCATCTGCGCCAGCTCAGGCGCCTGGGACCGCTGTCGCAGGTGCTGGAGATGCTGCCCAAGGCGGGCCCGCTGGGCAAGATGGACGCGTCGATGGTCGACGAGCGTCAGCTCGCGCGGGTGGAAGCGATGATCGACTCGATGACCCCCAAAGAGCGCCAGTTCCCGAGGATTCTCGGCGCCAGCCGCAAGAAGCGAATCGCGCGCGGCTCAGGGACCCGGGTGCAGGATGTCAATCAGTTGCTCAAACAGTACCGCATGATGCAGCGCATGATGAAGAACGTGAAAGGCAACTGGCTCAAGCGGACCCTGGGAGGGTAGTTGCTGGCTGCCCGGTGACACGGCAGGGGGTTCCTGCTACACTGCGCCGCCGGGTCGCCAGGCCCCCTGAGCGATGGGCACGTTTGGGGCGCCTGCTGGCGCCCAATCTGTCGAGTCGTTGGAGGTCACAGAGAAATGCTGAAGATCAGACTACGCCGCATGGGGAGTACCCACACGCCCTTCTACCGGGTGGTGGTCTCCGATTCGCGGCGTACACCGAGAGCCGCCTTCCTCGAAGAGGTAGGCTACTACAACCCCGTATCCAATCCGCCTCAGATCAAGATCGACCGCGAGCGAGTCAACCATTGGGTCGGCAAAGGCGCGCAGCTCTCACCGACGGTCAAGAAGCTGCTCCGCCGGCAGAGCGTAGTAGTCGCTTCCTGATGCTTCGCGAGCAACTCGCCAGCTTGCTGCGCCGGATCGTCGACGAGCCCGAGCAAGTCGAGGTCGAAGAGTTCGATACCGCAAGCTCGACGGTCTTCGAAGTGCGCGTGGCCCAGAGCGATATTGGCAAGGTGATCGGGCGTCAGGGGCGCACGGCGCGGGCGCTGCGCAGTCTCTTGGCCGAGCGTGGTAGCCATGACGACGCGCACTATGAGTTCGAAGTCGTCGACGACTGATCCCGACTCTTCCGAGGCCGTCCTCGTCGGCTTGATTCACAAGCCGCACGGCATCCGCGGCGAGGTCGCCGTGGAGTCACTCTCCGAGGTAGAAAATCGCTTCGCCGTAGGGGCGCAACTCGTGCTCACGGTTCCGGGCGCGCCGAGCCGGTCGGTGAGGATCCGCTCTTGTCGGCCGCACGGCCGCTCCCTGCTGGTTGGTTTCGAGGGTATCGACAGCCGCGATCGGGCCGAGGAGCTGCGGCACGGCCGGCTAGAAGTCGATCGTCGGGAGGTGCCGCCAGCGCCCGCAGGCGCGTTCTACCACTTCGAGCTCATCGGCTGCCGCTGCATCGACGACTCCGGCCAGGAGCTCGGGGTCGTGCGGGCAGTCTTCGAGGACGGCGGTGGCGAGATCCTGAGCATCGAGGACGGCTCCGGAGAGATTCTCGTTCCCTTTGTGCGAGCCTTCCTCAAGCGTGTCGACGTGGCCGCTGGCCTCATTGAGCTCGAACTTCCCGATGGGTTGATTGAGGCATGCAGATCAAGATCGTAACCATCTTCCCGGAGATATTCGACTCTTTCCTGGGCGTCAGCCTCATCGGCAGGGCGATCGAAGCGGGTCGCTGCACGATCGAGGTCGTCGATCTGCGGGCTTACGCCCGAGATCGGCATCGGGTCGTCGACGACGAACCCTACGGCGGAGGGGGTGGCATGGTGATGAAGGCCGAGCCATGGCTCGAGGCCGTACGCGATCTGGCCGCCGAGGCTTCTTGGCGGGTACAGCTTTCGCCCCAGGGCAGCCGGCTGGACGAGGCAAAGGTCCGCGAGCTGTCGGGACGCGAGCGGCTCCTCCTGCTCTGCGGACGCTATGAGGGCATCGACGAACGGGTTCGAAAGCTGGTTGTCGACGAGGAGATTTCGATCGGGGACTACGTGCTCTCGGGTGGTGAAACGGCGGCCATGGTCTTGGTCGAAGCCGTGGCCCGCCAGATCCCCGGCGTCGTCGGACTTGCCGACTCGGTGGAGAACGATAGCTTTCGCCACGGCATCCTCGATTATCCCCACTACACCCGGCCCCGTGACGTCGAGGGGCTCGCGGTACCGGAGGTCTTGCTCTCCGGCGATCATGCGGCGGTGGCGCGGTGGCGGCGTCAAGAGGCTTTGCGGGCGACGCTGACCAAGCGCCCGGATCTGCTGGAGGCCGCCGAGCTGAGCGACGAGGATCACCGGATTCTGGGGCGACTGCGGGGAAAGCAGTAGTTTCCCCTTGCCACAAGGCCCCAGGATGTCGATAATAACGGGCTCGCTCCGGCGCAGAGTTCCTGCGCCTCGGGGACCCGGAGGGTATTGCCAATGAACAAGTTGCAAGAGATCGAGAGCGCCTACTTGCGTTCTGACATTCCGGACTTCCGGGCCGGCGACACCATCAAGGTGCACGTCAAGGTCTCGGAAGGCGACAAGCAGCGGATCCAGCTCTTTCAGGGCGTCGTCATCAGCCGCAAGGGTGACGGTACGCGAGAGAGCTTCACCGTACGCAAAATCTCCAGTGGGATTGGCGTGGAGCGCGTGTTCCCGCTGAACTCGCCGGTTGTCGACAAGGTCGAGGTCGTGCGCCACGGACGTGTTCGCCGAGCCAAGCTCTACTACTTGAGAGAGCTTCGAGGCAAGGCGGCGCGGATCGAGGAGCGCCGTGTCGACCGGTCGAAGATGGCTGCCGCTGCCGCGGCGCCATTGCCTTTAGACGACGCTAGCGAAGAAGAGTAGGCTCGAGCCGCGACTCGCGGTTGGCTTGCGTCGACGCAATACGGGGGTTCTGACGTGGCGACGATGGGACAGGTACTAGCCGAAGCCTATCGGTTACGTCTGCTCAGTGGCGTCGACGAGCTCTTTCTCGACTACGGTTTCAAAAACTGCGCCGGAGTCGACGAGGCGGGGCGAGGTGCCCTGGCCGGACCGGTAACGGCGACGGCGGTCATCGTGGATCCCTCGCGGCGGGTGCCTGGTGTCGACGACAGCAAGGCCTTGACGGCGCAAGCCAGGGCGCGGCTGGAAGAGCGTATCAAGCGGTCCGTGCGTAGCCATGCCACCGTGGCGGTGAGCGCCGCAACGATCGAGCGCCTCAACATCCTCCAGGCGACGAGGCGGGCGATGCAGCTGGCGTTGGAGCGGTTGGCGCCGGCGCCCGACTGCGCGTTGGTCGACGCCGTGAGGCTAGACACCGCTTTCCCCAGCCTCGGTCTCGTTCGCGGCGACAGCTTGTGCTACTCAGTTGCGGCGGCCTCGATTCTGGCCAAACACGAGCGGGACCGGGTGATGGTCGAGCTCGATAAGCAGTACCCGCAGTACGGTTTCGCTCGTCACAAGGGGTACGCCTCTCAGGAGCATCTCGAGGCCCTGCGCCAGTTCGGTCCGTGCCCCGAGCACCGGCTGACCTTCCGATCCGTGCTACCGCGGGAGGGGGAAGAGGTGCACTGATGGCGCACGGGCGTCAGGAAGTAATCCAGGCGGCGGAGAAACTCGTCGCCCGTGGCCGCATCCAGGCGGCCATTGACGAGTACCGCAAGGTCCTTGATCGGCACCCGAACGACACCAGCACGCTCAACCGGGTTGGGGACCTCTACGCGCGACTCAATCGGATGCAGCAGGCGATCGATCTCTTTCGCAAGACCGCCGAGAGCTTCGGCGGCCAGGGTTTTTTCGTCAAAGCAATCGCCATCTACAAGAAGATCATCCGGTTGGAGCCGGGACAGATCTCCGCCTATCAGTCCTTGGCCGACCTCTACAACCGGCAGGGGCTGACCGGCGACTCGCTGGCCCAGTACCAGGTCGTGGCGGACTACTACGAGAAGCACGACGACATCGACGCCGCGCTTGGCGTGTACCACGACATGGTCGAGATCGAGCCCAACAACCCGACCCGACGGCTGCAGCTCGCGGGCCTGCTGCAGAAAGCCGGCAGCACGGCCCAAGCCCTCGATCAGTACTACGAGATCGCGAGCCTGATGCTGGTGCACTCTCGAGGCGAGGATGCGCTACGGGTTCTCGCCGGGGCTTTGGACGTCGACGCTCAGAACCTGGACTTCGTCCGCCAGGCCATGCAAGCTCTTCAAGATGGCGGGTTCGACCGGTTGGCCGAAAAGTTCCTCGATGCCGCGGCGGCGAAGAATCCCCAGGCCAACGCGCTGCGCCTCGACAAGCTCGAAGAGAAACCGACCGAGCTGCTGGACGAGGTACTCGAGGGCGCTGGCCAGGCGCCGAAGGTCGAGGCCGAGAGCGGGGAGGCCGAACCGCCTGCCGCGGTTGAGGTCGAAGTCGAAACCGACGTAGGGGAGGCCGAACCGCCGGCTGCGATTGAGGCAGAGGCCGAGGTAGAAACCGAGAGCACCGCCGAGGACATGGCCGCCGATGTCGAGCTCAGTGAGCTCGAAGAGATCCCCGTCGCTGACGAGATCGACCACGAGGTTCGAGCACCAGAGCAAGCCGTAGCGGGGATCGATGAGGAGTTGGTCATCGATCTCGACGTCCCCGAGGTCGGGTCCGAGTTCATGCTGGAGGATGTTGAGCCGGCGACGGTCGACGAGGCGACCGTGGTGCTGCCGGCGCAGGATGATGCGGCGCCGACTCAGCAGGCAGTCGCCGAAGAAGAGGATCTCGGCTTCGAGCTCGACGTCGACGAGGTCTCTGCCCAGCTGGTCGAGGCGACGGATGAGGTTTCGGCACTCGACGATGCGGCATCATCGGGGGTTCTTGCCACCGAGACCGAGACCGAGACCGAGACCGAGACCGAGACCGAACCCGAGCCGGAAGCCGAAGCGGAACCAGAGCCAGAGCGAGAGTCACGGCCCGAGGCGGAGCTGGTGGAGACGCCGAGCGCTGCAGTCGGGTCGATGAGATTGGACCTCGAGATCACCGGCGAGTCGATCAAGCTCCTTATCGAGGCGGAGGTTCTGTCGCGCTACGGCATGAACGAGACGGCGATCGCCGTGCTCGAGCGGGTTTTGCAGGGGAATCCGCGGCACACGGAGGCGATGGCCCGACTCGCGCGCCTGCAACTCAAAGACGATCACAAGGGCGAGGCACTGGTTTTGGCCAATCAACTGGCGGACATCATGGTGGACGAGGGAGCACCGCAGAGCTGGGACCAGCTGTGCGAGACGATGGCCGAGTGCGGCTTCCTGCTGGCTGAGGGTCGCTTCGTAGCTGGTGTGTCGACCCAATCCGATGCTCAGGCAGAGGCTGGAGCCGCGGCCGAACCGGCGCCCGAGGCCGTTGACGAGGCCGCCGAGGTCGACCCCGGTGAGCAGTCACTCGAAGACATCGTTGCCGATGCGGCGACCCTTTCCCGGCCGAAACCCAAGGCCGCAACTCTAGCGACCGAAGACGTGCTCGCCGAGGTCATCGCAGAGATCGAGCGCGGAGAGCAAGGCCGGTCGGAGCCGCCAGCCGCTGTCCCGGCCGAGGTGGTCGCAGAGCGGGAGGATCCGAAAAGTGATCTCGAATGGCTACGAGAGCCCGAGAGTGCCGACGCCGACGCCGACGAGCAGCCTGAACTTCCGGCAGAGGACTTTGTCGATTTGGCGACGGAGCTCGAGGCCGAGCTGATCGAAGAGGACGGCCTCGACGGCGATCTGCTACCGAATGTGCGCGAGCAATCGTTGGAAGACATCGTCGAAGGGTTCCGCCAGGGCATGGCCGAGACCCTGTCCGACGAAGACTACGACACGCACCATAACCTGGGCGTGGCGTACCGTGAGATGGGGCTTATCGACGAGGCGATAGGCGAGTTTCAGCTCGCGGCCAAGGATCCACGTTTTCTCGTCGAGAGCTGTTCTCTGTTGGCGTCGTGCTTCGTCGACAAGAACTTCTTCGACTTGGCGGTGCAATGGTACGAGCGCGGACTGGAGTCGTCGGCGATCGACGAGGGCGCGAAACTCGGACTGCTCTACGAGCTCGGGACCTTGCTGGCGGCCACGGGAGGGCGGGAAGCGGCGCGGGAGCGCTTCCTCGAGATCTACGGCATCAACTCGAACTACCGAGACATCGTGGCCAAGTTGGAGGAGTTCGCAGGGTAGCCAGAGGTGGGATCGACACGATGTTTCGCTGAGCCGTGACTGACGATCGCAAGATTCTGTGGGCCGTCATGGGAACGGTCGGCCTGGTCGTCTCGGTCATTTTCTTCTCCGAGCGAGTTCAGCAGAAGCTGCGTCCGGACCCCATCAGGGCCTTCGTCGCGATCCAGGTCGAGGGGGATGACCACGCCCGGGTTGGTCCGGTCGAGATCGCGGCAGGGCAGGAGTTTCGGCTTCACGCGGTGCTCGAGGCGATTGGGCGCCGCGGGCGGCAAGTCTTTTTTACCGAAGCGCCAGCTCTCGAGATCTTCGGTCGACGCTTCACGGGCGAGAGCCTGCGTCGTTGGAGCGGGCCGGAGAAGGCCAAGGTCCTCTGGTTCTCGGTCGAAGGTCCGCGGCCCTTCATCGAGCTGCCGGTCGAGGTCCCACTGTCGAAGCTGGCGTTCAAGGAGAACTTCCGCGCCGACTGGCCTCGGGCCTGGTCGATCCCGGGCAGTCTCCGGCCGGCACGTGAGGCTGCCGTGGTCGAAAGTCGGCCGGTCGAAAGGATTCCGTTCGGCACCCAGCGCTTCCACGTCCGGATCGAGCTCTTCGGGACCTCGAGCCAATTGGTGCCGGCGGCGACGCACAGCTCTCTGGGAGCAACCGATCTGGCGGCATCGGTCGACGAGTTCCCCGCCGTGGTGGCCACGCTGCCCGGTACGCTAGCGTTGCCGTCGCGGGTCTTCGGTCTACCGCAGATCGACCTCGCTTCCGACGCCCAGCGGCGCGAGTCCGTGCAGCTGAAGGCCTGGTACGACGCCGATCTGGCCTTCTCCAATCTGCTCCTCCTGCGCGCCATGGTCGACGCTGCCGGGGCGCAGTGGGACGACCTCGAGTGGCGCTCGGTGGAGCTGGCAACCGGGCCGCCGTGGGGGCCGGGCTCGGTCGCGGCCGGAGATCTGCTGCGGGTCGGTCAGCGGGTCGTCGTGTTGTTCGAGGACCGTGGCGAGATTGGGCGGCTCGACTACGAAGACCTCTGCCTCGATTTTCTCGAGGGAGCGCAGATTCGCCGGCTGAGCGAGGTATTCTCCGGCGAAGGGCTGGTCGAATCCACGGCTTTGAGCCCGACCTAATGCGCTGGCGACAGGGGATTCGAGGATGACGCAGACGGTGACCCTGATCGAGGGCGATGGCATCGGGCCCGAGGTCACGGCGTCGGCGGTGCGGGTTCTGGAGGCGTCGGGCGCCAAGCTGGACTGGGAGCGGCACGTTGCAGGCATCGAGGCGCTCGAGAAGTACGGCGATCCGCTGCCCCAGGCGATCCTGGAGTCCATCCAGCGCAACCGGGTCGCCCTCAAAGGGCCGGTGACGACGCCCGTCGGCGAGGGATTTCGCTCGGTCAACGTCCAGTTGCGCAAGGAGCTCGGGCTCTTTGCCAACCTGCGACCAGTGAAGACCTTGCCCAACGTGCCTTCGCGTTTCCAGGACGTCGACCTCGTCATCGTGCGCGAGAACACCGAGGGTCTCTACAGCGGCATCGAGCACCAGATCGTCGACGGCGTGGTCGAGAGCATCAAAATCATCACCCGCGACGCCTCGAGGCGCATCGCCCGCTTCGCTTTCGACTATGCCCGGGCCAACGGTCGCTCGCGCGTGACGGCGGTGCACAAGGCCAACATCATGAAGTTGTCCGACGGCCTGTTCCTCGAGTGTTGCAGGGAGGTCAGCGAGGAGTATGACGACATCGGGTTCGACGAGTCGATCATCGACGCCCTGTGCATGCAGCTGGTCCTGCGCCCCGAGGGCTACGACGTTCTTGTCCTGCCCAACCTCTATGGCGACATCGTCTCTGATCTGGCGGCCGGGCTCGTAGGGGGGCTGGGCGTGACTCCGGGCGCCAACCTGGGCGAGGGGCTGGCGGTCTTCGAGGCGGTGCACGGCAGCGCCCCAGACATCGCGGGGCAGAATCTGGCCAACCCTTCGGCCATCATCCAGTCGGGTGTTCTCATGCTCGAGCACCTGGGGCTGCGCGACGAGGCCGGCCGGGTGCTCGCGGCGCTGCACGCAGTTCTTGCCTCGGGCGTTCGCACCGGCGACCTCGGGGGCACGGCCTCGACCTCGGAATTTACGGACGCCCTGCTGCGGGCGATGGAGGCTGGCTAGAACGCATGGCGGCGACGCTCTTCGATCCGCCGCCGGGGGATCTCGCGGCCGCGAGCGGCTCTGCGCCGCTAGCGGACCGAATGCGACCACGCCGTCTCGAGGACGTTGTTGGCCAGGACGAAGTGGTCGGCGACGCAGGGTTCCTGCGCCGCGCGGTGGCTGAGGACCGTCTGCCGTCAGTCATCTTCTGGGGTCCTCCCGGTTGCGGCAAGACGACCCTGGCCCGAATCCTCGCCGCCGAGACCGCGGCGCATTTCCTGCCCTTCAGTGCCGTGACCTCCGGCATCAAGGAGGTCAAGCAGGTCATGGCTGATGCGGCCCGTCTGCGGCGAGCCGACGGCCGCAAGACCCTGCTCTTCATCGACGAGATCCACCGCTTCAACCGAGCACAGCAGGATGCCTTCCTGCCCTATGTCGAGAGCGGCGACATCGTGCTCATGGGAGCGACCACCGAGAATCCATCCTTCGAGCTCAACGCGGCGCTCCTGTCGCGCTGCCGGGTGCTGGCCTTGGCGCCGCTGTCGATCGAGTGCCTCCTCGACATCCAGCGGCGGGCGCTGGCGGACTCCGAGCGCGGCCTGGGAAACCGGGGGGCGGCCTTTACCGACGAGGCGCTGGAGTCGATCGCTCAGCTGGCCTCGGGCGACGCGCGCAAGGCTCTCAATCTGCTCGAGTCGGCGGCCGGTGACGTGACCGACACGGCCGCCGAGGTGACGGCCGACCGGATCGCGGAGATCGCGCAGCGCAAGGTGTTGCTCTACGACAAGGCCGGCGAGGAGCACTTCAACTGCTTGCCCGATGCTCTGGCCGGCGAGCGCTTCTACACCCCCAAGGGCGAGGGCTTCGAGGCCGAGCTCAGCCAGCGACTCGAACGGTTCCGCCAGCTCAGGTCACGGGCCATCGCGCGTCGCCAGAGCTGACGGGACGCACGTAGCGCTCGAAGAGGTCGTAGATCCGGCGGTACTCGTTGAGCCAGCTCGAAGGCTCGCGGAAGCCGTGTGGCTCGACCGGAAAGAGGGCGGTCTCGAAGTCGGTCTTCTCGAGCTCGATCAGGCGCTGGACCAGCCGGACGGTGTCCTGGAAGAAGACGTTGTCGTCGAGCATTGGGGCGCAGATCAGTAGCGGTTTCTCGAGGCCGCCGGCGAACTCGATCGGCGAGCTTCGCGCGTAGGCCTCCGGGTCGATCTCCGGCGTGTTGAGGATGTTCGAAGTGTAGCCGTGGTTGTAGTGGGCCCAGTCGGTCACCGGTCGCAGGGCGGCGCCGGCGGCGAAGAGAGCGGGATCCTTGAATAGCGCCATCATGACCATGAAGCCGCCGTAGGAGCCCCCATAGACGCCGATGCGCTCGGGGTCGACGCCGTGCTCGCTCACCAGCCATGTGACCCCGTCCTGCAGATCCTCGAGCTCTGGAGTTCCCATCCGGCGGTAGATGGCGGTGCGCCAGTCCCGCCCGTAACCGGCCGAGGCGCGGTAGTCCATGTCGAGAACCACGTAGCCCCGGCGGCTCAGCAGCGTGTGGAACATGAACTCCCGGAAGTAGCCCGACCACCCTTGATGGGCGTTCTGGAGATAGCCGGCGCCGTGGATGAACATCACGGCGGGGCGTTGGGTCCCCGGCGCTCCGGCGCCAGCCGGGGGCAGATAGAGGCGAGAGTAGATGCCTCGCTCGGCATGGGTCGAGGGGATCTCGACGATAGAGGGCTCGGTCCAATCGACGGCGAGGAAGGCCTCGCTGGTGGTCGTCGTCGCACGCGTAGCGGTCGCGCCGGCGACCGCCCGCTGGACGTAGAGCTCCGGCGGCAGGAGGGTGGTGGAGTGCTCGATCAGGAGATGGCTGCCATCGTGGGAGAGCACGGCCGAATTCATGCCTCCCAGAGTCGTGACGCGCTGCGATTCGCCCTCGTGGAGGTCGACGCGGTAGATCTCGTAGACCCCTGGCTGCTCGGCGTTGGCGCGATAGTAGATCGCCTGGCCGTCATGCGTCAGCTGGGGCTGGGAGACGGCGAAGGCGCCCCCTGCCAGCCGCGTGGGCGGGCCGCCGGCCGGGCTCATGGTGTAGAGGCCCGAGTAGCCCCCCTCCTCCGACAGGTAGTAGAGGGTCTCGTCGTCGAGCAGCCAACCGAAATCGTTGTAGCGCCAGTTGATCCAGGCCGGGTCGTGCAGATGGTGGAGTGGGCGTAGGGCTGTGGATTCGAAGTCGACCGTGGCGAGCCAGCGATCCTTGTTGTCGAGCGAGCGCAGCAGGAGTGCGAGGTGGGCGCCATCACGGCTCCAGCGAGCATCCAGGAGGCGAACAGGTCGCGGCTCGGGTTCTGGCGTCTCCTCGTCTTGACTCGCTGTCTTGGCTTTGCGACGCCGCTTCCTCTTCGGCTCCGGTGCAGGTACGGTCTCGGCGGCCTCGCTCCCCTCGGCGTCACGCGCCGCCGCCGCCGCGCGGAGCTCGGCCAGCGGGTCTTCGTCGATCCCGGGCAGCACGGCGAGGTCGAGCTCGTGCTGCACGTGCTGCTCGAGGTCGAGCAGCAACAGCGCCTCGCCCACGGGGTCGGCGCTGCCCACCTTGACTCGAACGTCGCGCGTCTCGACGTCGCCGCTTTCGGTCACCCACACCGGCATCGGCGTGCGCTCGCCGAGGTTACGCTCGGCCGGCAACGTGCCGAGTAGTAGCCAGCGCCCATTGGGTGATAGCGAAGCGAGGCTGATCTCGACCTCGGCGCCGAGATAGAAGGGCAAGGGAGCCCGGCTCGGATCGGCCGCCTGCTCAGCGCGCTCCCGCTCCTCGGCGGCGTCGCGCTTCTCCTTCTGGCTGCGGATGTAGTCGAGGAGACGTTCTTGCTGGGCGGCGAGAAAGGAGAGGTCGTCCTTCTCGGCCTCCGGGTCGTCTTCGAGTCGAACGTCGGCGATCTGGTACTCGAGCCCGGTATCGAGCTGGCGCACGAAGAAAGTGTCGTCGCGTTCGAAGGCCACGGCGCTGCCGTCAGCCATGAAGAACGGATCCCGCTCGGGCGCGACCGTGCGGGTCAACTGCCGGATCTCGCCGCTCGAGAGGTCCTTGAGATAGATGTCTCCGTGGCGCGAGTAGACCTTGCGCGAGAAATCCCGCGAGAAAGAGCCACCGTCGACGTCGGCCGAGCCGCGATCGGGATCGGCAACGGTGCGCATGGGCTCGCCGGCAAGCGAAACCTGATGCAGCTCGCGTTCCTCGCTGCCCTCCACCTTGCGCTCGTAGTAGAAGGAGTTGCCGTCGTCGGCCCAGTAGAAGTTCTCCGGCGCGCGGCCGAGCCAGTCGGGATGCGCCATGATCTTCTCCAGCGAGACCTCGGTATCGGCCGCGGCGAATGCCGGAAGAAGAGCGGTACACAGAGCGAAGAGGAAACGGTGTCGGTGCATCGGAGGCCTCGGGCGGGTAGCGAATGGTTGGGGTACCATGCCACAGAATGGGCTCGTTGGCACATAGGGCGCGGGCCGCTGGGCGGCGTTCGAGCCTCCGGCGCCGAGTCGCGACGCTCCTGCCCATCCTGCTCGTGGTCCTGCTGACGGCCTGCCGCCTGGCATCAGAGAGGCTTCGTGAGGCCGCACCGAGCATCAGCCGGATTGCCTTCGGCTCCTGCGCCCATCAGGCGTACCCACAACCGATCTGGGACGCGGTCCTGGCGGCCGAGCCGGAGCTCTTCATCTTTGTCGGCGACAACATCTACGCCGACACCGCCGACATGCGGCTCATGCGCCAGGCGTACGAGCGTCAGCGAGCGAACCCCGGCTGGCAGCGGCTCTTCGCTGCGACCGAAGTCCTGGCGACCTGGGACGATCACGATTTCGGGCTCAACGACGGCGGCGCCGATTTCGTCGCCAAAGAGGCCTCGAAGGAGGAGTTCGTACGCTTCTTCGGCGTGCCCGAGGGCGCTCCTCTGCGGCATCGTCCAGGGATCTATTCCGCTCGGGTGATGGGGCCGCCTGGCCGGCGGTTGCAGGTCATCCTCCTCGATACTCGAACCTTCCGCGGCCCGCTGAGGCGCCGTCCCGGCAACGCCGAGGACTCGATCCATGGGCGCTACCTGCGGCAGACGGACCCCGGTGTGACGCTGCTCGGCGATGCACAGTGGAGATGGTTGGAGGCGCAGCTGCAGCGGCCCGCCGAGTTACGGCTGCTGGTGTCGAGCATTCAGCTCGTCGCCGACGACCACGGCTGGGAGAAGTGGGGCAACCTGCCGCGCGAGCGGGCACGCCTCCTCGCGCTCCTGCGCTCTACCGGCGCCGGTGGCGTCGTCGTTCTCTCCGGCGATCGCCATCTGGCCGAGATCTCGCGCCTGGACTCGGTCGCAGAGGTCGGCTACCCGCTCTACGACGTGACGGCCAGCGGCCTCAATCGGAGTGGCGGCGGCTACGATGGCGAGCCCAACCGTCACCGGGTAGGGCGAGGCAACTTCCGGCGCGAGAACTTCGGCTGGATCGAGGTCGACTGGAGCCTCGAAGATCCCTCGATTCGGCTCGAGATCCGTGATGTCAACGGCCGTCCGGCTCTGTCCGCAGTCGTGCGGCTGAGTGATCTCTCCCCGTCATGAGCTCCGACTTGGCGGATTGGGCGACCCTCGGCTAACCCGAGCTAGCCGCGGTTGCCCGCACCGCGTCGAGGACGGCCTCCTTGGTCAGCAGCTCGCCGAAGAGGAGGGGCTCGGCGCCGGGGCGGTAGAGCAGGTAGAAGGGAATTCCGTAGCGTCCGTGGTCGGCCAGAAAGGCGGCGATCGAGTCGTCGCGATTGGTCCAGTCGGCCTTCATGGCGATCACCGAGTGCTCGGTGAAGGCCGCCGCGATCTCCGACGTCTCGAGCACGAGCCGCTCGTTGACCTTGCAGGTGAAGCACCAGTCGGCGGTGACGTCGACGAAGACCAGGCGGCCTTCGTCCCGCAGCGCCTCGGCCGCGGTTCGTTCGAATGGGATCCAGTCGATGAGGCCAGCGGTCTCGGTGGCGGCGAGAGCGGCCCGACTGCCGCCGCTGCCCCCCGTCGCCAGGACCAAGGTCGCCGCGATGGCGGCCAGCGTGGCGAGAGTGGCGGCCACCTTGCCGAAGGTGGTCTTGGCGGCGCGGTGGCGCAGCCAGATGAATGCCGCCATCGCCAGCAGGGCGAGCTCGACGAAGGCCACCCGTTCGGCAGGCACCTGGGCCGAGAGCACGTAGAAGAGCCAGATTGCAGTGGCGGCGAGCAAGAAGCCCATCACGGTCTTCAGCGTGTCCATCCAGGCGCCGGGCTTGGGCAGTAGCCTGGAGGTCCCGGGGAAGAGCGCCAGGGCGAGATAGGGCAAGGCCATGCCTATACCGATGGCGGTGAAGATGGCGAAGATAGTGGTCGGTGGCTGAGCGAGGCCGAAGCCGACCGCCGTGCCCAGGAAGGGTGCCGAGCATGGTGTCGCCATGAGGGTCGCGAAGAGGCCTGAAGCGAGATGCCCCCCCAGGCCTTCGGCCGAGGAGCCGGCGGCGGCGTTGGCCAGCCGCCGGGGCAGCGGGATCTCGAATAGCCCCCAGAGGTTGAGGGTGAAGAGCAGGACAATGACCGCCAGAGCGGCGACGAAGCCCGGCTCCTGGAACTGCACTCCCCAGCCCACGGCTGCGCCGGCCGACTTGGCGGCGATCGCCGCCGCGGCGAGGGCCCAGAACGACAGTAGGATCCCCAAGGAAGTGGCCAGGGCTCCCAGCGTCACGGAGCGCCGACCCTGCCCGGCGCTCTTGACCAGGCCGAGGAGCTTGAGCGAGAGCACGGGTAGCACGCATGGCATCGCGTTGAGGATCAGGCCGCCGACGAGACCGAGCAGCAGCATCCAGGCGAGCGAAGTCTGGGGTCGGGCAGACGCGCTGGCGGCCGGGACCTCGGGCTCGGTCGACTCGCCACCGCTGCCGATCCCGAGCGTGACCTCCAGGGTTTCCGTCACCGGTGGCAAGCAGGAACGATCGTCGCAGGCCTGGTAGGTCAGCCGGAGCCCGGTCCTGGCTTCGCCTTCGACCGCGTCGGACGGCACGCGCAAGTAGGCCACCAGAACGACCTCGCCCTCGTAGACTGACAGCGGCTGCTCCTCGAACGAAAAGGTCTTGAGCTTGCCGGCCGGGTAGTCGATCCGCTCGACCTCCCAACCCGCCGGCGCCTCCACCTCCAGCACGGTCGGGATCAGATACTCGAAGGTCGGCTCGTGGCTGTTGGTGTGCCAGCCGGCCTCGATCGTCATCCAGACGTCGAGTCGGGCGACCTCGCCCGCGGCGAAGGCCGTGCGCTCGGGCACGGCGTTGACGGTGGCCTTCTTGACCAGAAACGACTGGGCGGAGACGGCACCAGCGATGACCAAAAGGGCGGTCGCCAAAGCGTAGAGTCGGTTCGTTCGCATGATCGATGGCCACCCCGGAGAGCCGCCGGCGAATCTTAGCGTAGTGTTGCCCTTGGAGACATCGCGCCGGCGAGCGAGTCTCGGATTCGTTGTATTCTCGTCGCGGGAGGGACGTTCCGGGTCATGACCGATGCCACCAGCCAGCAGACGAGACTCTCCCGCCGGGCAGCCGGCATCGGAGAGTCGGCCACTCTCGGGGTCTCGCGCAGAGCCAAGGAGCTGGCCGCGCAGGGGGTCGCGATCGTCGACTTGAGCGCCGGCGAGCCCGACTTTCCGTCGCCGGCCTGCGCGATCGAGGCGGCACGCGCCGCCTTGGCCGAGGGCTTCACCCGCTACACCGCCGCTGCCGGGATCCCGGAGCTGCGAGCGGCCTTGGCCGAGCGCTACGCCGGCGCCCACGGGAGCCCCTGGCGCAGCTCCGACGTGATGGTCTCGGTCGGTGGCAAGGGTGCGCTCTTCGAGCTTGCCCTCGCGCTCTTCGACGACGGCGACGAGGTGGTGATTCCCAGCCCCTACTGGGTGACCTTCCCCGAGCACATCCGGTTCTGCGGCGCCCGCATGGTGACGGTGGACACCTGCGTCGTCGATGGCTTTCGTATCCACGCCGACGCCGTGCTCGCGGCCCTGACGCCGCGTACCCGGGCCATCCTGCTCAATTCCCCGTGCAACCCCACCGGCGGCATTGTCGCGGCGGACGACCTGCGGCAGATCGTCGCCGCGGCGGCTCAGCGCGGGATCGTGGTGCTGTCGGACGAAACCTACGAGCGCTTCGTCTATGACGGTGGGCCGTATGCCAGCGTTGCCGCGCTCGCCGCCGACTACCCGGACACGGTGGTCGTCATCAGCTCTTTCTCCAAGACCTACGCCATGACCGGATGGCGCCTGGGCTACGCCCTCGGACCGCCGCAGATCATACGCGCTGCGCTCAACATCCAGAGTCATGCGACCTCGAACGCCACCTCGTTTGCAATGAAAGGGGCGCTGGCGGCGCTGGCGGGAGGGGAAGAGGAGGTGGTGCGGATGGTGGCCGAATTCGGTCGGCGTCGCGACCTGGTGAGCGCGGCCCTGGATGCGATTCCGGGCGTGAGCTGCCGACCGCCCGACGGCGCTTTCTACGTTTTCCCCAACGTCGCCTCCTGCTACGGCCCTGGTCGGCAAGGCTCCGTCGAGCTGGCGGAGTACCTGCTCGACGGGGCGCGAGTCGCGGTGGTGCCGGGCGTCGCCTTCGGCAACGACGATCACATCCGCATCTCCTTCGCCACTTCTCGTGAGGTCTTGCGGGAGGGGCTCGGCAGGATCGCCGAAGCCCTAGGGGCTTGCTGAAGAACCCTCGTGGGCCGCGTTACGAGCGCCGTGGCAGTCGCAGCTAGGCGCCGCGACGCAGGCGATGCCGTAGTATCGTCGAGGCGCGGCAACAACGCTGCGGCGGCCACGCCGCCGTAACCCGAAGGGCGACAAGGGGTTGGGGTGCGTCTCCGGCGTTGTTCGTCGTCGCCGATGCTACGGCATCGACTCCTCCTCGCGCCTTGGATACGCACCCCAAGCCCTTGTCGCGCGACCCGCGAGGGTTTTTCAGCAAGCCCCTAGGAAAGGAAACCTGAGCATGAAGAGCCTCCGGATGACGTTGAGAGCATCTACACTTCTGATCGCTGCGCCGGCGTTCTTGGTCATCGGTTGCGCCGACGGCGAGCCGGCCCCGACCGCGGTGGAGGCCGGGGCCTTCGTCGCCGAGGCGGAAATCCGGCTGGCCGAGGTCGCCGAGGAGGCGGCGCACGCCGCCTGGGTGCAGGCCAACTTCATCACCGAAGACACCGAGTATCTGGCGGCTCTGGCCAACGAGCGCGCCATCGGTGCGACCATGGACTACGCTGTCGGCGCGGCGCGTTTCAACGATCTAGAGCTCTCGGGCGACGTGCGCCGCAAGCTCGACTTGCTGCGGCTCGCTTTGACCATGCCGGCGCCGGATGACCCCACCGAGCTCAAGGAGCTGACCCAGATCGCGAGCTCGCTCGAGAGCCAGTACGGCTCGGGCAAGTACTGTCCAGAGGATGACGAGTGCCGGGACCTGGGGGATCTGTCGCGGGTGATGGCAAAGAGCCGCGACGCCGACGAGCTGCTCGAGGCCTGGAGTGGCTGGCGCACCGTGTCACCCCCGATGAAGGACTCGTACACTCGTTTCGTCGAGCTCTCGAACGCCGGCGCCCGCGAGCTGGGATTCGCCGACACCGGGGCCATGTGGCGGGCCAAGTACGACATGGACCCGGACGACTTCACGACCGAGCTCGATCGCCTCTGGGTCCAGGTCAAACCCCTTTACGACGATCTTCACTGCTACGTCCGTCGACGCCTCAACGAGGCCTACGGCGACGCCACAGTGCCGCTCGACGGCCCGATTCCGGCGCATCTGGTCGGCAACATGTGGGCCCAGTCCTGGAGCAACATCTACGACCTGGTGGCGCCGCCCGGCGACGAGTCCGCCTTCGACCTGACGGCGGCCTTGGAGGCCAAGGGCGTCAACGCTGAGGAGATGGTCCGCTACGGCGAGGCGTTCTTCACTTCACTCGGGCTGCCGCCGCTGCCGGAAACCTTCTGGCAGCGCTCGCTGTTCACCCAGCCACGGGATCGCGACGTCGTCTGTCACGCCAGCGCTTGGGACATCGACAACGAGGACGACATCCGCATCAAGATGTGCATCGAGATCACCGCCGAGGACTTCTCGACCATCCACCACGAGCTCGGCCACAACTTCTACCAGCGTGCCTATTCCAAGCAGCCGTTCCTCTACCGCGAGTCCGCCAACGACGGATTCCACGAGGGCGTGGGCGACGTGGTGGCACTGTCCGTGACCCCGAGCTATCTCGTCGAGGTCGGCCTGCTCGATGAGGCGCCCGATTCCTCGGCCGACCTCGGCGTGCTCATGCGCATGGCGCTCGACAAGGTCGCCTTCCTGCCTTTCGGCCTGCTGGTCGACCAGTGGCGCTGGAAGGTGTTCTCCGGCGAGATAGCCCCTGATGCGTACAACGAAGGGTGGTGGGATCTGCGCCAGCGCTACCAGGGAGTCGCCGCCCCGGTGACGCGCAGCGAGGCCGACTTCGATCCCGGCGCCAAGTACCACGTGCCGGCCAACACGCCCTACACCAGGTACTTCCTGGCTCACATCCTGCAGTTCCAGCTGCACCGCTCGCTGTGCGCCGCGGCGGGCTACGAGGGCCCGCTCCACAGCTGCTCGATCTACGGCAACGAGGAGGCCGGTAGGCGCATGATCGAGCTCCTGGAGATGGGGCAGAGTCGCCCCTGGCAGGACGCGCTCGAGGCGACGACCGGCCAGCGCGAGATGGACGCCACCGCCATCCTCGACTACTTTGCCCCACTGGGGGAGTGGCTCGAGGCCCAGAACGAGGGCCAGACTTGCGGTTGGTCGTAGGCCCACCCCCGGCCGACGGGATAGAATCTCCTGTCCGGGGTCGTCTCGATCGTGTCCCGAACGACCATGTCTCGCAGTTCGAGGAGTCTCCTTGAAGCCCGATCCGATCGTCAAGTTGAACCCTGACAAGCGCGTTCTCTTTCTCACCAAGGATCCCGACCTGGTTCGTCGTCAACTGACGGGCGAGGTGAACCTGACGATGGCGGACTTGACGGTCGACGATCTGCTCGACGACATCAACACCGATGCCATGACGCCGGCCTGGGTGTGCTTCAGCTACCGGCCGGAGGATCTGGCGCTCGACGCCTACGCCGGGCTCATCGTCGACGGCGAGCGCCTGTTCGAGCACGAGGCTCTAGCGCGCGGCAACTTCGAGGTCATCGTCTCAGGTCTGCGCAAGGGGGTCGGCAGCTCCCGCGAGACCGCCGTTCAGGCAGAGAAATGGTCAGGGATCAGGATCGCGATCGCCGCCTCTTTCGCACCGATTCACGCCGCCAACAACATCAACCAGGGCATACTGATGGCCGATCACGCAGTACTCGAACGGCTGCAGGGCGGCGCGGGCGTGCCGCTCGAAGAGTTCTACCGTGACTACGATTCGATAACGCAGCTCATCGTCCAGGAAGGCGGATTGTTTCCCTTTGCCAAGGGCGTCGCCGACGGTGAAGTCGAGCTCCCGGTCCCCGACACCTCCGAGCGCCCACTGACGATGGCGGAGAAGATCCTCGCGCGTCACCAGGTCGGGGAGGGCAGCGGCTTCGTCAAGCCTGGCGACTCCCTGGTGGTCTCGGTCGACGGCGGCTACTCCCACGAGTTCACGACCGCTCAGGTACACCACTTCCTCCAAGAGCAGTACGGCGCGGACTACACGATCGCCAGGGCGGAGAACTTCGCCGTCTTCGAGGACCATTTGATCTACGCCGACGACGTCCCGAAGATGCGCGTTTTCATGGACAAGATCGAGATCCTGCGCCGCATGCAGCGCGAGTTCCAGCGTCACACGGGCGTGCAGGATTTCTCGGCACGCGAAGGAGTGTCCCCCGGGATCTGCCACGAAATCGCGCGCGAGCAGCTGATCTCCCCAGGTCAGTTCATCCTCGCCACCGACTCCCACACCTGCATGGGTGGCTGCAACAACGCACTGACCTGGGGCGTCGGCGCCACGGAGTATGCGAGCCTCGTGCATTCGGGCTTCGCTACCGTGGAAGTGCCCGAGTCGATCCGTTTCGAGCTCGAGGGCAGCCTGCCGACGGGGGTCACGGCCAAGGACGTGATGCTCCACATCCTGCTCGAGTACGCGCGGCCGCAGCTCACCCTGAAGCGAGTCATGGAATTCACCGGGCCTGGCCTGGCGACGCTGTCGATGGACGAGAGGGCGACGCTCACCAACATGGCCACCGAGTGCGCAGCACGAGGCGCCATTGTCGAAGCCGACGAGGCGACCTATGCCTGGATCGGCGAGCGCCGACCCGACGCCGACCTCGCCCGGCTGAGGCGGGAGTCGGTGACGCCCGATCCGGGGGCCGAGTACGCCGGCGGCGTGCATCGCATCGACCTGGCGGCCCTGCGACCGATGGTCGCCCATCCGGGTGATCCCGATCATGGCATTCCGTCGGATCCGACGAACGGTGCCTA
>JAPUJD010000161.1 GCA_027296385.1 Acidobacteriota bacterium
TTGGCGGCGCCGAAGACGATGCCGAACAAGATGCCGGCGAGCACTGCCTTGAAGGTGAACTCCGGCTGGATCTCGGCGGCGGGAACGAACGGCTCGTACCTCCCGCCCGCGGGAATCGGTTCGTACGCCTGGCGGCTGAGGCCCTTCTTGTCCACGCTCACATCCCTCCCATCGGCAGCCAAGAACAGCTCGACAGTGCCGGCGAGCCCCCGATCGGATCGCCAGGCGGCGGGCTCGGAGCGGCGGACGCCGTCTCTTCGACCTCGAGGCTCCGTTCCAGCCAGCGTACGGCAGCACGGCCCAGGTAGCCCTCGGCGGGTAGGTCGGTCAACGCTTTCTCGGCGGCGGCGCGCACCCAGACCGAGGCCTGCTCCTCTCCTGCCAGTTGCACCAGGCCGCGGACCACGACCTCCTGGATCGCGGCGGCGATTGGCACCAGAGCGGGCTCGCCGGGTGCGAACGCGGAATCGACCACCGCCGTCAGGATCTCGTCGACAGCCGGTTGATCGCTATGGCGGCTGGCGAGCTCGGCGACGCGATTCAATCGCTGCGGTTGCAACAGGCTCGAGACCACCATCTGGGCTGCAGTCGCAGCCGCCGCCACCGGATCGAAAACCGGAGCCGTGCGCCCGTCGAAGAGCTCGCGGTTGCTTTCCATGTCCACCACCCGCGGGTGCATGACCGACAGCACGTTGGCCGGCAAAGCCAGAGTCTCCGGCGTCATCGCCTGAAGGATCACGGCGAGAGCTCGGCGCTGCCGAGCCGGGGCGATCGGGCGGGGCAGCGGTTGCGCGTCACCGCGCAGCTTGTAACGGTAGTCGACGCCGCCGCTCAACTTGGCCGTCACGGCGAGCTGGTAGCGATGGTGGAAGTAGAGCGGGGCCAGCACCTCCTCGAGCAGGGCCAGAGGTCGCCCGGGGGCGAGGTTGCGCTCGCCGAAGTTGGCGAGGCCGATCGCCCGCACCGCCAGCACCTCTTCGAGTGCCGCCACGGGGTCTGCGCCGTTGTCCCACAGGCCGGCGCGCGGATGCGCGGCGCCGGGTGGCCGGGCATCTGAGTCGCTGAGGAAGATCAGGCCTTCGGCAACCCCGCGCTCGGCGATCACGGCCAGTGCGGCGGCCTGATCGACACCGGGCGGGAACTCCCGATAGGCGTAGTCGGTCGAGTGCACATCCCACGCCCCGGCACCGACGGCGTAGGCCTGCGACAAATCGAGCTCACCGTCCTCCCCCACCCGCACCCAGGGTGCCGGGTAGTCCATGACCGACTCGCGGCCATAGGTGCTGGCGGCGAAGTTGTGGTTAAAGCCCAGAGTGTGCCCGACCTCGTGGGCGGCGAGCTGCCGGATCCGAGCGAGAGCGAGCTCGATCGGGTCGTCGGCCGCCCCGCTGCCCGTGTGCTCCGTGCCGATGAGCCCTTCGAACAGCAGGATGTCCTGGCGAATCCGCAGCGAGCCGAGCGATACGTGCCCCTTGATCATCTCGCCGGTCCGGGGATCCACCACCCCACCGCCGTAGGACCAGCCGCGGGTCGAGCGGTGCACCCACTGGATGACGTTGTAGCGCACGTCGAGCGGGTGTGCGTCGGCGGGCAGTAGCTCGACCCGATAAGCATCCTCGAAACCCGCCGCCTCGAATGCCGCCGCCCACCAGAGCGCCCCGTCGACGAGGGCCGAGCGAATCGGCTCTGGCGTGCCCGGGTCGACGTAGTAGACGATCGGCTCCTTGGCCGGCGAGGACTGCGCTGTCGGATCGGTGCGCTCGAGCCGGTGGCGGACGATCCACTGACGTCGCAGCGGCTCGGTCAACGGTGCCGCGTAGTCGAGGAACGAGATGGCGAAGGAGCCCGCCCGGGGGTCGAAGGGCCGCGGCTCGTAGCCGTCATCGGGCAGGCGGACCAGCGAGTGGTGCTGGGTCAAGGTGACAGCCTCGGGCGTGGGTACGGTGCGGCGCACGAAATCCCCTTCCGGCTCGCCCTCCCAGGTCAACAGGGCCTCGAACTCGAGGTTGTCCGGGAAGGCCAGGCAGGCGTCGAGGTCGATGACGCTGCGCTCGTCGTCCAAGCGGTAGGTCCCTTGGCCGGTCTGGGAGAGGCGCTGCGCGACCCCGTGAGCGTCACGCAGGAGAAACGAGCTGATGTCCACGAGGGAGCGGCCGCCGGGTTCGACGACCTCGGCCTCGCCGGCCCAGAGGACCGAGGTGGCGAAGGCCTGTCGCGTAGCCTTGGCTTCGGCCTCGTCGCCGGTTAGCGCCCGATAGCCCAAGTTCGGCTGCTCGAAGAGGACCCGTTTGCCGATCCGGCGGATCTCCAGCACCCTGCCCTCCCCGAGTTGACCGCGATCGAGGCCGATGGGGTTCGACCCCAAGCCGGTGGTCAACCCCTCGATGTACAGATAGCTGCCGATCCGGCCTTCGGTATCGGGCGCCGGCAGGGCGAGCAGCACGCGGCCGGTAGCAGAGTCCGAGTAGAAGTCGAGCAACCCCTGGTGGCCGGACATGCCCTCTACGACCGCCGCCAGCTCGCTCGGTCCACCCTCCCCCGTCGCTTCTCGGGTCGAGACTGGACGGGCCTCGCTAGCGACCACGGAGCAGCCCAGGCAGGCGATGAGTCCAAGCGATGCGAGCCTCTGTAGTGCTCGAGTATTCATGACCGGTGAGCTTCTTTCCTCTAGGCCGCTCAAGGGCGGTCGCGACGCGACCTCACCTTCAGCCTGACAGCGGAATCAACCATGAGACGCCGGCCGATCCTACCGCACGCTCCTCATGCGGATTCGGTCAGAGGCAGGGTCACTCGCACTGCCAGACCGCCTGCCTGCCGATTGCGGGCGTGGATCTCGCCGCCGTGCTCCTCGACGATGCGGCGCGCGATAGGTAGGCCCAGTCCGGTACCGCTGTCGTGGGTCGAGAAATAGGGATCGAAGATCTTCCCGAGCTCGGCGCTGGCGACGCCGGGCCCGGTGTCGCTGACTGTAATCGTCGCGCCGTCCTCTCCCCGGCGAACTGACACGCTGACCGCGCCGCCCCCGCTGACCGCTCGCAGCGCGTTCTCGATCAGGTTGCGCAGCGCGCGCATGAGGAGCCGCCCGTCGAATGCAGTGATCACTGGGTCCTCCTCCTCGAAGCTGACGGTCACCCCGTCGGGCTGGACTACTTCGTAGCCGGCGACGAGCTCGCGGACGCGAGCGCCCAGGTCGCCCACCTCGGGCTCGATCGACAGGGCCCGGCTGTAGGTCGAGAACTCGATGGAGATGACGCGCAGCTCCTCGACATGTTCGAGAATGTTGTCGATGCATTGGTCGAACACGCGATCGAAACCGGCTGGGTCACGCTCGCGCAGCGAGCGCATATGCTCGGCCGACAGTCGGATCGGGGTCAGGGGATTCTTGATCTCGTGGGCGATGATGCGGGCCATCTCGGCCCACGCCTCGAGCCGCTGCCCGCGCACCACCGCGGTCACGTCCTCGACGACTACGAGAGCCTTCGGCTCGCCCTCACCGGGAATCGGCACCCAGACCAGGGACCACTCCCGGGTCTCATCCTCGTCCCCAGTCGGCAGGCGGACAGCCTGCGGCTCACCCAGCTTCTCCGAGCGCCGCAGCCCGTCGAGCACCTTGCCGGGGTTCTCTCCCTCCGCGAAGGCGCTCTCCAGGGTCGCGCCGATGGTCGTGCCGAGCAAGTCTCGGGCGGTCTCGTTGTGCATCAATACCCGATGATCGGCATCGATCGACACGACGGCGGCGGTGATGTTGTCGACCATGCGCTCGATCACGCGCTTCTCCTGCACCAGCTTACGACGACCGTCGGCGATGCGCTCTGCCATGCGATCGATCGCGTCGACGAGCGTCGCTAGCTCGCGCTCCTTGGGCTCGAGATCGAGGCTCTCCGCGCCGGCCGCGATGCGCTGGGTGCCCTCGACCAACTCTTCCAAGGGCGTCGTGAAATTGGCCGCCAAGCGCGCTCCGAGAGCCACCAGCAGCAGCACCAGCAACGTCGTACCGAGCACCAGGGGGTGGCGGATGGCCTCGATTTCCGCGGCGACTGCGACCTCCTGCGCGAGCAGCGGTATCGAGAGCAGAAAATCGGCTCTCTGTGGGTCCTGCCCCGGGACGGTGAGACGACCGTAGAGCTCGGTGTAGCGCGTCGGCCCAGTGCGATGCACACGCGAGGCCGAGCGCTGGCCGCGCAAACGCAGCCCGGCGTAAACCTCGCCGGGAATTCGCTTCGGCAAGAAACCAGCGCCGAACAGTTCCTGCTGACTCGAGGCGCTGAGGAGCCCGCTCGTGGCCCAGTAGAGATGGATCTCGTGGTCGAGCACCTGGGCGAGCCAGCCCATCAGATCGTCGTCGAAGATCGTATTCAGGCTCGTGCCCGCATCCGGTGTCGTGGCGTACTCCCCGAGGACGCGCTGGGCCGCCGTCATCGCGCGCCGCGCCTTGGTCAGCTGCTCGTTCTCGATGCGATCGGTCAGCATTCGCAAAACCAGCACGTTGACCAACACCGCCGGCACCAGGACGAGCAGCGAGAAGAGGAGCACCAAGCGCCGGGAGTAGGAATGCCACAAGTCCGACGCCCGCTCGCGGAAGTCCCGTCGCGAGAGCCCGAGCGCGAAGACCGCCAGCAGCCCGATAGCAAGCGGCCACAAGGTGCCGATCGCTTCGGTGCCGACGCGCTCGAAGGCAGAGATCGGGCCGAGACGAGCCAGAAACAGCGCGCGCCACCCCTCCGCTTCCGCCGCGGTCCAAACCCAGGAAGGGCCGTCGGGAGTGACAATTCGGCCGCCGCCCCGGGCAATCACCTCCGCCGGCAGCTCCGGCGCTTCGGACCAGGGGGTGATCCTCACCTGCCGTGGGCTCGAGTAGTGAGCGTACGACGCCGGGCGGACCTGGTCCTGGACCGCGCCGCGCCCGCTCGGTCCGCCCTGCAGAAGGTCACCCTCCACATCGTCGAGGCGCTTGGCGGCCAAGCGGAAACCAGGCCGCACCAACAGCCAGTACTCGATCTCGCCCCAGGGTCGCTGATCGAGCACCACGGCAGCGACTTCGTTGATCAGGGTGTAGTCCCACACAGGCCGATCGAATGGCCGCTCCCGAGACTGCACCTGGGGTCGGCCCGAGCCGTCGAGCGGGACGCCAAACGAGAACGTCAGCCGAGTGCCGTCGTCACCCCGGAGAGACACGGCGGACACGGCCCTGCCGCGCGCCAGTGGCGAGCGCTGCCAGAGCTCGAAAGCGAGGTCGCTCGGCTCCAGTTGCCGGATGTCGCCGGCCGCGAGATCGGCCAGATCGAGGCCGTCGAAGTGCAGCTCGAGCTCTTCTCGCAGCGCCATCGTTTCCTCGGAGCTCGGAGGCGCCAGGGCGCGGAGAGTGGGGCCGGCCAGCTGCTCCCGCAGCTGGGAGCGATAGGAGATCTCGTTCGCGGTGCCGGCACAAAGCGCCGCCAGGAAAGCCACGCCGGCCAGTCGCAGCGGCCGGCCCCGGAGGTCATAGGCAGCGAGCCCTACGCCCAGAAACGTGCCGCCAACCAGGAGCAGCACCGCGCCGATTGCCGGCCAATCCACCGCCATGGCTGCGCTGCCTACCACCAGGGCACCGAGCCAAATCGTCCGCCAACCGCGACCACGGCCGACCTCTCCTGCGCCCGCGATCAGACAGCCGAGTCAGCTCAGGCTGCACAGAAAGAGGGCCGTGCGCGCAACCCAGGCGGTGCCGGAGATGACGAAATGCGCGGCCAGGTCGATCAGCTCCGTCCGCTGTAGAGCCCAGGCTACGGCAAGGAGCAACGCGGCACCGAGCAGACCGCGCCACGGCGCCCACGGGACCGCGGTGCGCCGGCGGGCCAAGGCCAGGGAAGCGAAGGCGGCGGCGACGGCCAGCGCCAGGCCGACGATCAACCCGACAGGCGCGAGCGCAGCCCAGGCCCAGAGCGCGACTGCGGCGGCGGCCAGCAGGCCGGTCAGCCAGCGCAGCCGGCTGCGGAAGGCCGTAGCGGCCAGCAGCAGCCAGGCACCGGCGAACGTCAGGGGATCGCTCCACCAACGTCCAGCCGGAGGCCCGTCGGGACTCGTCACCAGCTCGGCTTCGTCGATCAGCAACGTCGGGCTATCGGCTAGGTCGATCGCCGCCCGCCCCCCCGGCGCCACGGTCCCGGGCGGAGCCAGGCCCCACCGGGTCTCGAGGTGAGCGC
>JAPUJD010000162.1 GCA_027296385.1 Acidobacteriota bacterium
TCGGCAACCTGCACTGGGGCGGCAGCGGCAAGACTCCACTGGTAGCGGCGATCGCCGCCCATCTACGCGACGAAGGCCGACGGGTAGCTGTTCTGTCGCGCGGCTACCGGCGTCGGAGCCGCGGCGTCCGCTTCGCCACCCTGGGCGACGGCCTCGCCGAGTCGCCGCGGGAGGTTGGCGACGAGCCGGCGATGTTGGCGAGCATTCTCAGCGGAGTGCCGATCGTCGTCGGCGCGGATCGCTTCGCGGCAGGAAGGGCAGCTCTCGCAGAGATCGACCCGCCGCCGGACATCTTGCTTCTCGACGACGGTTTCTCACACATTCGCCTGGCCCGTAACCTCGACATCCTCACTTTCCCGCGAACCGACCCCTTCGCAGGCGGCCGCTTGGCTCCCGGCGGTCGGCTTCGCGAACCGCTCGCCTCGAGCTCCTTGGCCGCAGCGGTCGTTCTGACCGGCGCCGAATCGCTCGATCCGGCCCTGGGTCGAGAGCTCGCCGAGGCACTTCGTCCCTTCGGTTTCCACGGTCACGGCTTCACTTCACAGGTCGAGGCTCGCACCGAGCCGCCCCTGGAAGCTGGCACGCCGGTGCTTCTCGTCACCGGCATCGCTCGGCCCGGGCGCGTCGCAACCACGGCTGCAAGCCTTGGGCTCGACGTGCTCCGGCACCTTCGCTTCTCCGACCATCACTCCTATCCCGAGCGCAGCGTCGTGCGTATCAACGAGGCGGCCGCCGCGACCGAGGCGACTTGCGTGGTCACCACCTCCAAGGACCGCCACAAGGTGCAGGGTCGAACCGAGCTGCCGCTGGTCGAGCTGCGGATCGAGGCCAGATTCGGACCAGAGTTCTGGACCTGGCTGGATCAGGAAGGCTCGATCTCGAAGAGCGGATCGCCTCTCTCGACAGACTGACCGGCCTTGACGAAGATCGTCTTGACCACTCCAGCCACCACACTGTCGATCTCGTTCTCCATCTTCATAGCCTGGAGAACGACGATGCCCTGGCCCACGGCTACGGTGTCGCCCTCGCCAACCAGCAACGCCACCACGTGACCGGGCATGTAGGCCGAAACCGAGCCGTCGCCGAGGACCGCGGCCTCGCCAACGGAGGTCCGCGCCAGGTACTCGAGCGGATCCAGGACTTCGACAGTCTCTTCGCCTCCGGGACTGGAAACGCGATATCGACTCGCCTGCTCGCGAACAATCGAGATCTCCCGCTGGCGGCCCTCGATCAGCAGACTCCGTCCGCGGCCTCCAGCAGCAGCCTGGTCGACCTCGTAGCGTTTGCCATCGAGCTCGACGAGGTATCCACCGCCTACCCGCTCGATCTCGATGTGGGACTCTTCGCCGTCAGCAGCGATGATCACGAGCTTCACGTGCTACCCCTGAGCCCTTCGATCCTGGCTCTCTGACGCCAGCGCGGGCGGTTACCCTGAGAGTCCGGGGCCGCGCCGGCTGGAGCGACGGCCGCCCTTCTCGACAGACGCTCGAAGTGCTCGATGGCCACCGCGATCTTCCCCAGCGGCAACGCCTCCCCATCGGTGCTCGGCGACAGCACTCCCTCGGCCAGCTTGCGATCGAGCATCTCGATGTCCAGCTTGCCGAGGCGGAAGTCGTCATCGCGCAGCAACTCCTGATACAAGGGCACCGTCGTCTTGATGCCCTCGATGCGCAACTCGTCCAGGGCGCGTCCCAAACGGCGCATGGCTTGCTCACGATCACGGCCCCAGACGATCAGCTTGCCGAGCATCGGGTCGTAGTGAATCGTCACCTCCGAGCCTTCGCGAACGCCGAAGTCGTTGCGAACCCCCGGACCCTCGGGAAGGCGCAGCGTTTCGACTGTGCCCGGAGAAGGCACAAAACCCCGGTACGGGTCCTCAGCGTAGACCCGGACCTCGATGGCGTGACCGTGGGGCTCGATCCCTTCCCACGACGGGTCGATCGGTTCGCCCTCGGCGATGCGGAGCTGAGCCTCGACAAGGTCGATCCTCGTCACCAGCTCGGTCACCGGGTGCTCCACCTGCAGGCGGGTGTTCACTTCGAGAAAGTAAAAACTACCGTCCTCCTCGAGAAGAAACTCAACCGTGCCGGCTCCGGTGTAGCCCGCCGCCGATGCCGCCGTGACCGCCGCTGAGCCCATGCGCTGGCGCAACTCGGGAGTCATGATCGGCGACGGCGCCTCTTCCACTACTTTCTGGTGGCGTCGCTGCAGGGAACACTCCCTCTCGCCGAGAGAGATCACTTTGCCGCTGAGATCTCCCAGAATCTGGATCTCGACGTGCCGCGGACGTTGAATCAGTTTCTCGAGGTATACCGAGTCGTCTCCGAAACTGGCCTTTGCCTCCGAGCGCGCAGCGCGATAGGCGGAGGCGAGCGCCTCCGGCTCGCCGACCAGTCGCATGCCCTTGCCACCTCCGCCGGCGGTGGCTTTCAGCATCACCGGGTAGCCGATCTCCGCCGCCGCCGTCGCCGCCTCCTCGAGATCGGCCAGAGCCCGGTCGCCTCCCGGAACCACCGGAACCCCCGCTTCGAGCATCAGCCTGCGGCTGGCTATCTTCGAGCCCAAGGTGACGATCGCCTCTGGAGACGGACCGATGAAAACGACGTCCGCGTCCCGACAGAGCCTTGCGAAGTCGGCGTTCTCTGACAGGAAGCCATAGCCCGGATGGATACCGTCGGCGCCGATCGACCGTGCCAACGCAACGATCTCGCCCGCCTTGAGATAGCTCTCGCTGGCTTCCGCATCACCGATGCAATACGCCTCATCGGCGAGCAGCACCGGCAGTTCGGAGCGGTCGACGGTCGAGTACACGACAGCGGCAACGATGCCCCGGTCGCGGAGTGCGCGAATCACCCGTACCGCGATCTCGCCGCGGTTGGCAACCAGGACTTTGCGGAGCTTTCGGCAAGGAGGCTTCGTAACCATGTTCGTCGATTCCCGGTCAGTTGGCGAAGGCCGCCAATTCTCCATCACTGATCGAGCACTGTCCAGCAGGGCGCCGACCGGGGCTAGCGCAAGCCCCGATGAGCCGGGATCTCGTCCACCAGGGCGAAGGGCGTGCGCAGGGAGTCGATTCCTTCGCCGCGCTGCTCGATCTGACGCTGTCGTATAGGGCCGAGCCGACCAGCCGCCTCGGCGAGATAGCCGACGCGCTCCGGCCGAATCGCCATGAGACGCGCACAGGTCGCATCCACCGCCGTCAGGTTGCGTC
>JAPUJD010000163.1 GCA_027296385.1 Acidobacteriota bacterium
ATGTCCGTCGCGCCGGGGAACCCCAGAACCGAGCCGGTCTCTTTTCGCTGAGCTACCAGCGCTTCGAGATCGATACCGGAGGGATCGGTGATCCCGCCGTCGGACTCGAGCACGCCGACGAGCAGGGCGCCGTTCTCCTGCAAGAACTTGGCGGCGTAATAGCCGACGTTACCCAAGCCCTGCACCACCACCCGCTTGCCCTCGACGCCGGTCGAGAGGCCAAGCGCCTCCATGTCCTCGGCGACCGCGCAGGCCTCGCGGATCCCGAAGTAGACGCCGCGCCCGGTGGCTTCGGTGCGGCCGCGAATGCCGCCCAGCGCCACCGGCTTGCCGGTGACGCAGCCGGCCGAGTTGAGCTCACCGCTGGAGAGCGAGTTGTAGGTGTCGACGATCCACGCCATCTCGCGCGGACCGGTACCGAGGTCCGGCGCCGGCACGTCCACACCGGGGCCGATGAAGTTCTTGTTCTTGAGCTCGAAGGTGAAGCGCCGGGTGATGCGCTCGAGCTCCGCGAGCGAGTACTCCCGGGGGTCTATCCGGATGCCGCCCTTGGCGCCGCCGAACGGCACGTCGACGATGGCGCACTTGTAGGTCATGAGCGCCGCCAGCGCCTTGACCTCATCCTCGTTGACGTGCTTGCTGTAGCGAATGCCGCCTTTGGTCGGCAGCTTGTGGTGGCTGTGCTCGGCGCGCCAGGCTTGGACCACCTCTATCGTGCCGTCGTCGCGTTTGACCGGGAAGGTGACGTGGTAGACGCTGTTGCACTCGCGGATCTGGGTCAGCATCTGCGGCTCGTGGTCCGTCATCGCCACCGCGCGATCGAACCCACGATTGACCTGCTCGAAGAAACTGTACTTGTCGCTCATCGGTGGCCGCTCCTCAAGACGGAGGAACCGGCCGGGCCAGCTCAGCCGGTGGGCAAGCTAGCGCTTGAACCGATCTCCTCGTTCCTCGACGGATAGAATCCAGCCCACGATCTTACCGGGTTGAATGGAGTTCTTCTCGTTCCAGAACCGGCCGTCCCGCAGATGGCGGCTCGACGTGTCGTGCGGCGGGATCTTCGAGACCTCGTCGTGGATCCTCTCGAAGCGTGCAATCCAGCGCGCGCAGTTGCTTTCGCGCAGGTCGACCCAGCCGGCCTCGCACCAGGTCTCGAGGCGCTCCGGGGTCAGATCGACATCGGCGCAATCACTCGGCACGATGACGCGGGGGCCGCGGATGATCCGGCCGTCGGCGAGCAACAGGGGAAGTCCTACGGCGGCGATCTCATTGGCCAGGTGGGGCTCCTCGCCCAAGAGCCGCTCGAGTCGCTGCGCCACCTCCTCGGGCGAAGACTGGCGCACCCGGGCCATCGAGCCGAAGGCCTCACGCAGCAGGTGGGCCTCGAACAGGAGCTTGCTGTTGCGCGGCGGGCCGAGCATCTCGAAGGCCACGCTCTTGGTCTCGCCCTTCTCCTCGAGCTCGGCCATGCGCTCGAGGGCCCAATGGCGCATCAGCCCGGCGCGGTAGGTCGGCCCCAACACCGCGTTGTCAAGCGCGTTGACGATGTCGTGGCCGGTGTTGCCGCCCTCGATCTCGAAGACGAGGTGGCGCGCGATCTCCTCCGGCGTCACGAACTCCATCTGCTCCGCCGTGGTCAGCAGCGCAAACTCCTCGAGGCTGAAGAGGCCGTTCTCTCCGGTATCGATGAAAGCGGTCTCGAGCGCCTGCTCCGTCTCGCGACCGAAGCTCGAATCAAGGGTCGAGAAGGTCGTTCCCAACGGCTGCGGCCGGGCGTCGACGAGTCGGATCGCTGTTCCCTTGCGCAGGATCGGGCCGCGCTCGATGCGCTTCCAGGCGATTGCCGCCGCCGGCTTGATCTCCTTGATGATCGGCGCATCCGGCGTGCGGGCCATGACGAAGAGCAGCATCGAGTGAGCCCCCGCCATGGCGCTCTTCGACAGCAGCACCCGGCTCGGCTTCTCCTCCGAGTGGGTGTAGGGCACATTGAGCCCCATGCCGCCGGTACCGCTCGTGCCGATCTTCATGTAGACGCCGGTCTCGGCGGCGATCAGCCCGCGGTAGAGGATCTGGATGTGGCGGATCAGCCGCGGCACGTAGAGGGCCCCGAGCAAGTCCTCTGCCGTCTCCTTCCTGGGCTTGCCGTCGCAGAGCTCCTGCCATAGATCTTCGGCATTGCGGTAGACATCTTTGTAGGCGATCGCGGTCGCGGTGTTGACGCTGTCGATGACGATGTCCGGTCGGGTCTCCACCAGCAGGCGATAGAGCAGGAAGGAGCCCAGGTTGTCATCGTCCAGTTGCCGCAGCTGGGCACCGATTCTCTCCAGCGAGTCGGCCTCGTAGTCGAGTCCGAAGATGTCTCCGCTCGAGACCGAGATCACGGTCGTGCCGGCCTCGGCCGCGAGCTCGTCGCGTGCTTCCTCGGCTTCGGACAGGCGCAGCGAGTGAATCTGGATCTCGCCCGCGCCGCGGGCCAGCAGCTCGCGGCAGACGGCCACGCCGACCAGGCCGTA
>JAPUJD010000164.1 GCA_027296385.1 Acidobacteriota bacterium
GGACCTCGGCGTCGACTAAGCGTCTAGTGTCGTCGTTGAGGGCCACGTGCACGCTCAAGACGTCGCAGCGACGGGCCACCTCGAGAGGACTCGCCGCAAGGTCGACCCCCAACTCCTCAGCCTTCTGAGTCGTCAGGGAACGACTCCAAGCCACGACGCCGATACCGAAGGCGCGCGCCCTGTGCGCCATTTCCTGGCCGACCCGGCCCATTCCGAGCAGACCGAGCCTGGTGCCGTAGACGCCCCTCGCCGTGGCGTATTCCTTCTTGTTCCAGACCCCGTTGCGCAGGTCGAGGGCCCCATCCACGAGGCGGCGATCCATCGCGAGCAGATGGGCGAAAGCGAGCTCGGCGACGGCGATCGAGTTCTTGCCCGGACAATTGGCGACGTGGATCGCCCGTCGCGAAGCACCTTCCACATCTATGGTATTGACCCCGGCCCCAGCCCTGATCACCAGGGCCAGATCGGCCGAGGCGTCGAGGTGATGAGCCTCGACGCGGGTGCTGCGTACGACGAGGATCTCGGGGCGGGTATGGCGAAGCTCCTCCTCGAGCGCCTGCTCCTTGAGATCCGGATCGCTGACGACCTGGAGCCCCATGTCTCGCAGGCGATCGAGGCCCGTCGCCGGGAACTTGTCTGCTAGCAGAATCTTCATCGGTCTAGGCCTCCTCAGAACTCGTGGATCAGCAGTCCAGAGCGTAGCTTGGGCTCGAACCAGGTGGACTTGGGCGGCAGGACGAGGCCGGCGTCGGCCACCGCCAAAAGCTCACCCACGCTGAGCGGGAAGAGGGAGAACGCCACGCCACCTCCGTGATCCCGAACCCTTCTCGCGAGCTCGTCGGTACCCCGGATGCCGCCCACGAAATCGATTCGAGTCGAAGTCTGAGGATTCTCGATTCCCAGGATGGGTCCGAGCACCCTTTCCTGCAGGATGGCAGCGTCGAGGGATTCCACCGGATGATCGGCCTCGATGGCCTCTGGAGGGGCTTCGACCTGGAACCACTCCCCGCCGACGTAGATGGAGAAGGCTCCCTTGTGGTCCGGGCTCGGCGGACCGCCAGGTGTCACCTTCATGACCTCTCGAAGTCGCTCGAGAAACTCCGCTCGGGAGGCCCCGAAGAGATCGCGCACGACTCGGTTGTAGGGAAGGATCTTCAGCTGCTCACCGGGGAAGAGCACGGTGAGAAAGAAATTGACCTCCTCTTCACCGCTGAAGCTCTCAGCCTGCTCGCGTCTTGCCGCCCGGGCGCGACTCGCCGAAGCAGCTCGATGATGTCCGTCGGCCACGTAGAGCGCAGGGACCTCCTGGAACGCCTTCTCCAACTCGACTGAGTCTGGAACCCTCCAGACCGTGTGGGCCACCCCGTCAACTGCCACGAAGTCGTAAAGCGGCGCCTCGGTCGATGTCACGGAATCGATCACCGCGTCGATCCGCGCGGTCCCGCGATAGGTCAGGAAGACCGGTCCGGCATGGGCGCAGAGCGTCAGGACGTGTCGGGTGCGGTCGTCCTCCTTGTCCGGTCGGGTCTTTTCGTGTTTCTTGATGAGGTCCTGGTCGTACTCATCCACCGAAGCACATCCGACGACCCCGATCTGGGCATGGTCTCCCATGATCTGCCGGTAGAGATAGAGGGCTTTCTCAGCGTCGCGAACCAGGCTCCCTTGCTCGACCAGCCGCTCGAGAGCCCGCGGTGCCTGCGCGTAGACCTCGTCGTCGTAGATGTCCGTCTCGGGCGGCAGGTCGATTTCGGGACGGACCACATGGAGAAAACTATGGGGATTGCCCGCGGCGAGCTCGCGGGCCTCGGTGGTATCGACCACGTCATAGGGAACGCTGGCGACCTCAGAAGCCAGATCGGGTCGGGGGCGCAAGGCGCGGAATGAACGAAGCACTGCCAACGTAACGACCTCCTGCCGCTGAATAATAATCCGCCTTCTCGGGCGGATACGAGCGTGCATTCTATCTCGTTGTTCGGCTGAGGCTCTGGCGAGCCCGATACGTCAGCCCCTTCTTGAAGGGCCATGCGAACTGCGCCAGGCGGGCCTCGCTCATCGAGCGCTAGGAGGGTGGTGCGGAAGTCACCGCGGCCCCGACCCTGACCGTGACATCGGGCGGTGATTGCTCAGCCGTGCACACTCCTCGAGCCTCGATAAACTCCCTGAACGCGCTGAGGTAGTCCTCGCACCGCAGCAGCGAGCCGAGGTGCCCAACGCCGTCGAACTCGATCAGTCGGGCTTGCGGATAGAGTGTCTCCAGACCCGTCAGTCCCGCTTGGCTGGGGTCGTCCTTGGACCGGATGACCAGAGTCGGGCCGCTCCGGTGCACGGCGTGCGGATCGCTGGCAAGAAACTCATAGGCGAGGGCGCAATGGGCGAGCAGGCGTTCCTTGGTCAGGAGCGAGAAATTCTCTCGGAACCGTTCCGTGGCCAACTTCAGGTCGACTCTCTGCTCCTCGGTGAGATCACCGGGCAGGCGTAGAAGTCGTCCCAGCGACTTGGCGAACAGCCACTGGAGAAGCGGCCAGGGCAGATGACGAAGCACGGCCATCTTGCGTCGGTTGCGCTTGGCCAGGTTGGCGTTCGGTGCCGCAGTGTCAAAGAGCATCAGGCCCTCGAGCCGGGCGGACCGATCGCGGGCAACCGCCTGTGCGAGCATGCCGCCGAAAGAACCGCCAGCGACGATCAGCCGGTCGACATTCTCCTTCGCCAAGATCACGGCGATTCCCTGGGAGACGTCTTCCAGGCGATCGACTACCGGAATGGTGGGGGCGACGAAGCGGGTCTCCTCGGCCAGCGGCACGATGAATCGCTGGAGCTGATGGGCGTCTCCGGCCGCGCCATGCAGCCATAGGATCGTGGTGTCACCCTGCCCACCTGCGATGTAGGACCAGGGAACACCGTTCACTTCGATCTCGCGTAGCGGGTATCGTTCGAGGAATAGCTGCCGCTCTTGATGGCGGGCCTCTCTTATCGTGCTTTCATTGCTCACGGCCAGTATCTCCACACGGAATTAGTTTGTTAGACCATAGTCTAAAGTACGAGCGCCCAAAAAACAAGTCACCCGATGCCGGGCGCCGAACGACCGACCGGGCGATACCGGGTAGCAACATGTTTTCTCCCCGCTACACCGCACACGGCAACGTCTGGGTACGCGATCTGCTGTTTCCGGCCATGGTGGTGGTGTGCGGTGCGGCCTGTGTGTCGGTGGGGCGACCCGGCGGTGACTCTCAGGCATGCTCCGCGGGTGAGCTGGTCGTGCCGGCGCTGGAGTGGTTCGACTCTTCTTCCCAGCCGGCTCGCGGCAGTGTGCTCGTCAGTCACGGTCTCAACAACCGGCCCGAGATCATGACCGACCTCATCGACGAGCTGACGGCCGACGGGCTCGACGTCCTTCGGGTCGCGCTACCACCGGAGTGTGGCGACCGGTCGCGCGCCGCTGCCCGGATCGAAGAGGGCTGGCTCGAGGCGATCGGTAGAGGCTTCGAGGAGCTGTCCTCGCGGCCTACCGAGCTGCGCTACGCCCTGGGCTACTCCCTGGGCGCGGTGCTGACGTTGGCCTGGCTCGATGCCTGCGCGTCGTGCGATCTCGAGGCGATGGCCCTGATCGCCCCACCCGTCGAGCTCAAGTGGCTGGCGAAGAGGGTTCGCCTGTTGACGCCGTTCAGGCATTTGGGGATGTACGTCCCCAGCATGGCCCCGAAGCAGTACCGCCAGCGCTCGAGAGTGTCTCTCGCTAGCTACCGGGCGCTGCTGAACATGACCGCCGCTACCCGCACCCTCGCGCGCCGCGACTTCTTCGCCGAGGTTCCAACCGCGGTGTTCGTGAGCAGGCAGGACGAGTTCGTCAGCTACCGTGGCGTCGTCGACTGGGTCGGAGCCAATCGTCTCGATGCGTGGTCGGTCGTGCCCGTCGAGCCCAGTGGCGACCGAAGTCGCTTCCGCGACCACCTGCTCGTCCTGCCCGAGCACGTGGGCGAGGGGCCCTGGCACGGGATGGTGGACCAGATTCGAGCTCTCTTCGCTCCGGTTCCGCAATGGCCGGTGCCGCAATGAGACTCTCGAGGTCTCGGCGGTCGGCAACGCTCGGCCTCGGCATGACCGCCGTGGTGCTGTTGTCTTCGCTGGGTTGCGGAGTCGGCTACTACACCCGGACAGCCTGGGGCGGGGCCAAGATCCTGGCGCGGCGCGATTCGATCGATCGCCTCGTCCGCGATCCGCGGACGGACCAAGAGCTGAGACGACGCCTCTTGCACGCCAGACAAGCCCGGGACTTCGCTTCCCAGGAGCTCGCCTTGCCGGACAATAAGAGCTATCGGCAGTACAGCGAGGTGCGCAAGGCGGGAGCCAGGTCGCCGTACGTCGTTTGGAACGTCGTCGCAACGCCGGAGCTCTCTGTCGAGCCCTTGGAGTGGTGTTTCCCCATTGCCGGTTGCGTGATCTATCGCGGCTACTTTTCACAAGAGCGCGCCGAGCGTTTCGGTAGCTCGCTCAGGAAGAGAGGCCACGACGTCGAGATCTACGGCGTCCGGGCCTATTCGACCCTGGGACGCTTTGCCGATCCGGTGCTCAGCACCTTTCTCTACGGATCGGATCCGGCCGGCGTGGCCAGCTATCTGTTTCACGAGCTCGCACACCAGGTCGCGTACGTGAAGGGGGACGCGGGCTTCAACGAATCCTTCGCCACCCTAGTCGAGGAGGAGGGCTTGCGCAGGTGGCTCGAGAGCCGGGCCGAGAACGATCAGATGGAGGCCTACCTCACCCGCCGGGCGCGCGACGAAGAGTTCCGCGCTCTGGTCCTCGCCTACCGCGAAAGGCTCTCGGCGTGTTACGCCCAGGATCGGCTCGACGAGTGGAAGCGCGCCGAGAAGGCCCGACTCATCAGCCAGCTCAAGCGCGAGTACGGCGTGATGAAGGCTGGATGGGGTGGCGATCGGCGCTGGGACGGCTGGGTCGACGGAGAGGTCAACAACGCCGACTTCGCCCTGATGGCGAGCTACCACGGCCTCGTCCCCGGCTTCCGCCAGCTGCTTGAGCAGCAGGGCAACGATCTGTCGGCGTTCTACGAAGAGGTGGCCCGAATCGCGGCCCTCGGCAGGGCCGAGCGCTCGGCGTTTCTCGGGGCGGAACCATGGGACCACCTCATTCAGCAGGACGAGTGACGGCGCACCGCCTACGGCTCAGCCACGGCAGGGCCGCCGGGGCGGTGCCCGGGGCCGTGCACCGACCAGAATGCAGACGTCGGCACCGTCGAAGCCCTCGTTGATATCAGTAGTGGCGACGATGTCGTCGAGCAAGGGCAAGGCGCCGTTGTCCGGGTACTGCGTCGAACGCCTCTCAGAATCTCGTAAACCTGTGAGACATCACTTCGGAGCGAACAGCGCACGAGCTTTAGGATCCTCAGCATTAGAAGAGCCGCCCACAAAGGGGGTCCACTCGGGCAGGACCAGAGCGAGGTAGAACGGCAGGACGGCGATGAGGTCAACGACTCCTTCGGCGGAGCTCAGAACGGAGCTACCCAGCGCCTCCCGCCTCGGCCCCCTTCTGCACCGCGTCCTCACC